>NZ_JBFAML010000011.1:0-197596 GCF_040660295.1 Micromonospora sp. NPDC049891 | reverse complement strand
TGTGTGCAGTAGGTGGCTAATCCGCCGCCCGCCCTCCCGGCCTTGATCACCGGGAGGGCGGCGGTGTCTCATCCGCCGTCGTCAGACTCGGCGTCAGGTGCGGGTGCGTGCGCGGCGATCAGCGCGACCAGCCGGTCGGCGGCCTCCCGGAGGTCGGCCCACGCCGCCCGGTCGGATTCGTAGGTCAGCCCGTGGCGGCGGGCCGCGATCAGGGCCTCGCAGGAGCGGGCACCTACGGCGGCCTGGTAGGCGCAGGACCGGAACTCCCGGGAGTCGGCGGTGCCGGTGGACTGCTTCCCGCTCACGCCGCTGCCTGCCGGGTGTCTGGTGCCTGCGGGCGCGCGGGCCACACAGGCGGCCACGGCAGCCCTGCCGCTGCCCGCTGCGCCCTCCACTGCTCGACGGTCTTGCCGCCCTTCGCCGAGTTGCACCGCACGCAGGCGAGGACCAGATTCCACGGCGCGTCCGTGCCGCCCTGGGAGCGCGGGCGAACGTGATCAACGCCGAGGCGGTGCCCGCCGCCGCAGTAGTGGCACGCCGCGCCCGCAGCTAGCAGGGCGGTGCGGGCGGCGTTGATCCTCCGCTGTCGCCGTGACGCCCGCAGGAGCGCTGCGTCCTGGACGTCCCGCCTCGGGTGTGCGCGGTGATAGCTGATCCAGCGCTGCCGCTGCGCCTCGTCACGCCGAACCGCCTCGCCGAGATCGGCGACGTATCCGGCGGAGATCCACCTTCGGTAGATGTCCCGCCGGGCCGCAGGCGTCGACTGGTACGAGGAGACCGGACGCCGATCGGGACTGTCGAGGTAGCACAGCGGGCTCCACATGCCGGTCACGCTGCTGCCCCGCCCTCGGCGTCGGGCTTCGCCCTAGCGGCTGCTCGCGCCTTCGCAGCCTGCGCCGCCTTCAGCGACAGCCGCGCCATGTGAGCGGCCTCAGCCTGCCGTGCCCGCCGGGCACGCTCGGCGGGGTCCATCGTGCCGTCAGGATCAACGAGGCGCTCGAATCGAGCGGAGCGCCCCCGCCAGGTAGCCGCCATGCGGGCGGCGGGGTCAGAGGTGTTTGCCCAGGACGTGAGCCCGCCGATGCGGGCGGTCAGGCGTCGGACATCAGGATCTTTCGCTGCCATCGGGGACGGTGCTCCCAACACATGGAGATGCCAGGGCCGCTGGTCCGCGTGGCGGCCACTACCTCTAGTTGGAAGCCCGTCCGCGCCGTCTCAGGGGTGACGGCATGGCCGGGTAGTGCAAGGGCAGGCGTGCCAGTGCCCACCCCCGGCGCTACGGTACATCGGTCTACAGGCGGTCGCCCAAGGAGAGGCGGGCGTTCGCCGCGCGTGCCCGCTCCGCCGCCGTCGCCGCGCCATAGCGGTCCAGCATCGACCGGGAGCGCCAGCCACCGTTGACCATCAGGTCGCCCTCCTCCCCTCCCTTCGCCCGGAATGCTGCCGCCCAGGTGTGCCGTAGCTGATGGGGGTGAATGTGCCCGATCCCGGCGGCTGCGGCCCGCCGCTGCAACATGGCCTTGATGCCGTCGCTGGTCAGCGTCGGCCTGCCCCTGCCGCCGAGCCACAGCGCAGGCAGCTCGGCGTAGGGGTGCCGCCGCCGCTCCCGCAGGTAGCGGTCCAGCGCGCGCATCGCCTTGGTGCCGGGTTGGACGGTGCGGCGGCGCGGCCCGGACCTGTTGCTGCCCTTCCCTGCGACGGTGATCGTCCGCGACCGGATATCGAGATCATCGACGGTAAGGCCGGTGACCTCGGCCAGCCGCAGGCCGCAGTCGATCAGGACGTAGATGATCGCGGCGTCGCGGCGGGCGGTGAAGTCGCCCCCGGCGCAGGTGCCCAGGAGCGCCTTGATCGCGTCGTCGGGCAACGTAGGCGTCACCGGCTGGTTGGGGGGCGGGGTGCGGATGCCGGCCGTCGGGTCGGTGTCGCTCTCGCCCTCGGCGACGAGCCAGCGGTAGAAGTGCCGGACGCCTGCGAACCAGGATCGGGCGGTGCCCGAGGATGTCGTGTTTCGGAGGTGGATGATCCACGCCCGGATGTGATCGCGGGTCACCTCATCCGGGGCGACGTCGGGCGGCAGCGAGGTGGCGAGGTGCCGCAGCGCCCGCAGGTACGACTTGATCGTGTTCTCGGCGTAGGCGTCGGCGCGGAGCGACAGCTCCCAGGAATCGGCGAGCGTGCTGAAATCGGGGTGAGGCATGAGCGGAAGCTATCGGCACTATCTCCGATGTACCAAGGCGGCTTCGAGGTCCGGCTTCACGTCTCCGCAGCTAGGAGGGCCTGTAACTGCTGCGCGTTCCGCTGCGCATAGTCCCGATAGCAGTTGTTCATGAGAACGTGGGTCTGCTCGGTCTCGCCGGCCAGTTCGCGGAGCTTGGGCGCCCAGTCCTTGAGCTCCCGCGCGGAGTAGTGGTAGCCGAATTTCTCGTGGATGTCCTTGCTGGTCCATTTGTCGCTGTGGCCGTGGAAACGCACCACCGCGAGGTCCGAGGTGGCGGCCAGCACGGGCGGGATCGAGGAGCGGTGGCCCTGCGGCATGTCCACGCTGACGTACGCGAGTCGGTGCTCGCGCAGGAAGTCGAGGGTCTCCGCGGCGTTGTCGCCGTCGAACCAGGAGGCGTGCCGGAACTCGAACACCGGGCGCAGCGGCGCACAGCGCCGCGTCACCTCCAGCAGGTACTGCTTGTTGTCGCGTCGAATGGTGAACCAGGGCGGGAACTGGAACAGCAACGCGCCGAGCTTGCCCGCCTCGACCAGCGGGTCGAGGGCGCTGAGGAAGCGGGTCCAGACCTCCTCGTACGCCTGCGGCGGCAGGTCGTCGGGGTAGAGGTTGCGCTTGTCGGTCTCCGGCCGCAGGTCCTTGTAGATCGCGCTGACCCGGGTTGGGTGGCCGGTGAGCAGGCTGAACGCCTTCACGTTGAAGGTGAAGCCGGCGGGGGTCCGCTCGGCCCACAGCTTCGCGGTGCGCTCCGCGGGCGGTGAGTAGTAGGTGGCGTCGACCTCGACCAGCGGGAACTGGCGGGCGTAATAGGCCAGCCGCTTCTCCGGAGTGTCAGCGGTCTGGGGGTACCAGCCGGAGTCCAGCAGGGTCCGGTCGGTCCAGGACGCGGTGCCCACCATGATCTCACCCATGGGTGGAGTCCACCCTGTCCCGGACCGACCGGCAACCGTCGCGGGTCAGGCCGCCCGACGCTCGCGCGTCTGCTTGCAGGTGACGCAGGTGGTGGCC
This sequence comes from Micromonospora sp. NPDC049891, assembly GCF_040660295.1. NCBI lineage: Bacteria > Bacillati > Actinomycetota > Actinomycetes > Micromonosporales > Micromonosporaceae > Micromonospora > Micromonospora sp. NPDC049891. The sequence continues at coordinate 194,367 of NZ_JBFAML010000011.1, read as the reverse complement.
GACGGGAAGATCTCCAGCCGTTCCACCGGGATCGGCGCGGTGCAGCCCTCGCAGAAGCCGTAGGTGCCCTCGGCGAGCCGGGCGAGGGCGTGTTCGTACTGGGCGCGACGGTCCAGGATGGTCCGCAGCAGTGACTGCGCGGTGTCCCGCTCGGCCGTCTTGGTGCCGCTGTCGGCCTGGTCGTCGCCGGCGGTGTCGCCGACCTCGACGAGCCGCAGCACCTGGCTCTGCTGCACCGCCTGCTGGTACTCCTCGGTCAGCTCGTCGTGGCGGGCCTGCAGGGAGAGCCGGATCTGGTCGATCTCCGCCTGGGATCGGCTGGTGCCGACCGTGTCGTGGACGAGCATCGCTGCCTGCCTTTCCTGGGCCATATGGTCGCTGCGGGCGGGTCGGTCCGCACCCGGTCATACCGCCCAAGTCATCGCACCCGGGCGCTGTGAGCCCCGCGTTTACCCTCGTTGCCCACGGCTCAAACCGAGCCGTCCACGGATTCCACAAGCGCCGGGCGACGCGGATCGTCGACCCGGACCAGTACGTCGGCAAAACTGGCGGGGGCGACCTCGGCGGCGTACCTGTCGAACGCGGGCAGGGTCCAGGCCAGTTCGGGGTCGGTGCGCCGGCGCAGCGCGGCGGCCGACATCTCCAGGTGCACGACGACGTCGAAGGCCAGCGCGCCACCGAGCAGGAACGCACCACTGACCAGCACCACCCCGCCGGGCGGCAGGTCGACGTACGCGGCTCGGCTGGCCCGGTCCGCCCGGGCGTCCCAGAGCGAGGGCAGCACCCTGCCGTGCCCGTCCGGCCCCGCCGGGTCCAGCACCTCCCGGCGCAGGCCGGTCTCGTCCACCCAGCCCTCGTAGTACGCGTCGGGGTTGGTCCGGCCCCGTTCCAGGCGCAGCGAGGCCGGGCGCAGGAAATCGTCGGCCCGTACGTGCAGCACCGGGTGGCCGAGGGCGCGCAGAGGATCGACAAGGGCGTCAGCCAGGTGATCGGGGCGGGCGGCCGGTGCACCGTCCACCGCGACCCGCAGCCGTCCCTTCGACACCGCACCGGCGAGCCGGTCGGCCAGCTCGGTGATCAGGAGCGGCGGTGAGATGGGACGCACGCGCATCCGCCAATGGTGCCCGCTGGTCGGCGCCGTCACGCCCGCCCCGGCCGAGCCGGGCCCGCTCACCCGGTCCGCCGGCGGGTCAGCCGGCGCGGTCGAGGGTCACCCGGGCGTCGTCGGCCAGCCGGTAGCCGACGCCGTAGACGGTGGTGACGAGCGGAACGTCGACGCCGACCTTGCCGCGTAGCCGACGCACGTGCACGTCGACCGTGCGTACGCCGGCGTGCTCGTAACCCCAGACGGCGTTGAGCAACTGGAGTCGGGTGAAGACCCGCCGGGGGTTCGCGACCAGGTGCAGCAGCAGGTCGAACTCCAGCCGGGTCAGCGGCAACGGCTCGCCGTCGCGCAGCACCGACCGGGAGGACGCCAAAATGTGCAGGGTGGGGATGGCGGGCGCGAGCTGCCGCGCCGGGGTACGACCCGCCGGCACCGCCTCGCTGCGGCGTTCCGGCACGACCGGACCGACTGTGGTGATGGTGCCCTCGCCCCGCTCCAGCATCTCCCGCGCCGCGTCGAGCAGCCGACGCGCGGCCGGCGTCAGCGACTCCTCACACGCCAGAGGGATGGAGAGGGTGACCGTGAGCACGGGGGCGGCGGTGTTGGCGGGACGACGCTGACCGCCGGGAGGCCGACCGGGCACCGCAGGTTGGGACGTATGCCATCCGGCGCGCGACGAAGCGGGGCTGACCGACATGGTCCTCCTTGGCTGGTCCGGGTTTTCCCCACGGCCCCGGGACGCCGCTCTATCGATGCTTCCCGGCGCCCGTGCGAGGGTCAAGGGGCGGCTGCGTTGCATGAATGTGACAATTGACCGACACATCGGAGCCGTCCGCTCGCTCTGCGTACGAGGCCAGATGATTACAGCAGAGTCGCCAAGTTGACCTGATACGGGGGGTGGTCGTCACCGTTCGCGGCCTTCGGGGCGGGATGTCCACACCCACCGCGACGTCGGCTGTTCGCGCTCCCACGCGATGACCGTCACGCGGACGGGACAGCGGTGCCGCCACTCGGACCGCCCGGCGACGGGCGGCCGACCCGGCCGGATTCAGCGTTCGACGATCACCGGCGCCTCGTCGGCGAGGCGATACCCGACGCCGTGGACAGTGGTCAGCAACGGGGTACCGGCGCCCAGCTTGGCGCGCAGCCGACGAACGTGCACGTCGACGGTGCGGGCCACCGCGTGGTCGTGGCCCCAGACCGAGTGCAGCAGTTGCAGCCGGGTGAACACCCGGTGGGGCCGCTCGGCCAGGAAGAGCAGCAGGTCGTACTCGATCCGGGTCAGCGGGATCGTCCGGTCGCCCTGGCGTACGGCGCGCGGACCGGTGAGAATCCGGACCAGGTTCGGGTCCGCCACGGTGACCGGGACGTCGTCGGTCCGGGAGAGTCGCCCCTCCCCCGACTCGGCGATCTCGCCGAGCAGTTCGAGCAGCCGGCTCAGCCGTGGGCTCATCGGGCTTGACGCGAGGTCGACGGTGATGGTCAGGGTCGGCCGGGTGCGCGGCCGCACCAGCCGGATCCGGTTGGTGTGCCGGGGCGGGTGTTGGCGCGGGTGTTGGCGCGGGCCGAGAGCGACGACGGACACGGTGGCCTCCTGGGACTACCACCGCCACGCCGGGTGGGCGTGGCGGTTCAGCGGGACGCCCGACCGGCGGTCGCCGGGGGCGCGAGAATGGACGTTGCGGTCGGCGCGGTGGGCCCCAACGCGGGCAGGCCGGCGACCTGCCAGGCGGCGAAGCCGCCGATAACGTCGGTCGCCCGGTGCAGCCCGAGATCCTGGAGCGACGCGGCGGCCAGCGACGAGGTGTAGCCCTCCTGGCAGAGGACCACCACGGGCAGGTCGTAGCCGGTCGCCTGCGGTAGCCGGGCGGGGCACCGGGGGTCCAGCCGCCACTCCAGCACGTTGCGCTCGATGGCCAGTGCACCCGGGACGGTGCCGTGCGCCGCCCGCTGCGCCGCGGGACGAATGTCGACAAGCAGGGCACCGGCACGGTACGCCAGGTGCGCCCGCTCGGGGTCGAAGCGGTCGAGACGGACGCGGGCGGCGGCGAGGATCTCGGCTATCCCCCTGGATCCCGGGGGTGGCACCGGTGCCCGACAGCCGGTGGTGGAATCGATATGTGACATCGGCGGTTCCTTCCAAGGAAGATCATCGGTACCGGACGTGGGGCGGTTTGCCGGTCGGCGTCTCACCATGCCACGCCGGCCTCGGCCACCTCGGCGACCTGTAGCCGGCCCTGGACGAGGTGGTAGCGGACCATCCGACGCAGCGCCGGGCGGTAGACGTGGACGCTCACCGCGGGATCGGCGTGCCGATTGGTCACCACGTGGACGTGCCGAGGGCCGAAGCGACGGCCGGAACCGGCGGCGAGCAGGTGCGGGCGCAGCCGGCCGCCGCTGACGGTCTCCTCGGTGAGGGTTCCCGAGGCCACCAGGAAGGCGCCGGAGGAGCCGCCGTGGTCGTGCAGGTCGGTGCCCTGACCGGGCAGCCAGCTCAGCGCCCACACCTCGTGGTCGTCGTGGACGGCAAGCCGGGCGTACCACCGGCTGGTGGGGTCGAAGCGCACCGGCACCGGCCAGCTCGCGGGATCGGCGGCCCAGCGCCGGGCGACGGCGAGCAGGTCCGATTCGGTGGCGGGTACGGAAGGCATCGGGTCCTCGCGACGGTCGTCGGTGGCTGTCTCGACCAGCTTAGAAGATAAACCCTATAGGTTTAGTAGGCATTCCTACGATCTGGGACGGTGCGCTCACGCCGGTCACCCGGTCGTGGCCGGGCGATGACGGTACGGCGCGGCGGCCGACGATGATCACCTGATCGGCCGGCGGTCGCGAGCGGTGCGGCGGCGCCGACTAACCTGAACCGGTGAGCGACGAACTCGACGCCGAGACCCTGGAATTCGCGCACCGGATGTTCGACCTGGCGCGCGACGGCGCGACCACGGAACTCGCCGGGTACGTCGACGCGGGGCTGCCGGTCAACCTGACCAACCACAAGGGTGACAGCCTGCTGATCCTGGCCGCGTATCACGCCCACCCGGAGACGGTGCGCGCGCTGCTCGACCGGGGGGCCGATCACTCCCGGGCCAACGACCGGGGACAGACAGCGCTGGCCGCGGCGGTGTTCCGTAGCAACACCGAGGCGGTACGCGCACTGCTCGACGCCGGGGCCGACCCCGACGGCGGCAATCCGTCCGCGGTGGCCACCGCCGAGTTCTTCGACCTGCCCGAGATGCTCGCACTCCTGCGCTCCAGCTAGGCCGCCACTCGCCGACTCAGCCGGGCGAGTCGAAGCCCCGGCGGCTGCCGCGCCACCACCACCGGCAGCGGCAGCGGCGTGACCCTGGCGTGGGCGAGTGGCGGCGCCGGGGCGTTGCCTACGCTCTGGCCTCGATGAGGAAGCGGCGGGCGTGGGCGACGAACGGGCCTTCGGCGCGGATCCGTTCGTGCAGGCGCCGCAACGCGGGTCGGTGCGCCGCCACGGTGAAGCCGGGCACCGTCCAGATCACCTTGCGCAGGAACCAGACCACCGCGCCGATGTCGTGGAAGACCGTCCGCAGCGTCGCCTCGCGCAGGTCCACCACGGTCAGGCCGGCCGCCCGGGCGGCGGCCACCGCGTGCCGCGGATGGCGGTGCACCGGCGGCGGCAGTGGGCCGAGGACCGCCTCGCTGAGTTCGCGTACGGTCCCCGGACCGATCTGCTGGGACAGAAACGTCCCGCCCGGGCGCAGCACCCGCGCCACCTCGGGCCAGTCGGTGCGCACCGGATGCCGGCTGACCACCAGGTCGAAGACGGCGTCGCGGAACGGCAGCGGGGCCTCGCCGTTCACCGCCACCACGCTCGCCCCGAGCGGAGCCAGGTTGGCCCGCGCCACCGGCACGTTCGGCGGCCACGCCTCGGTCGCGGTCAGCAGCGGAGGCGGCTGGGGTACCTCGGCCAGCACCTCTCCCCCGCCGGTGTCGATGTCCAACGCCGCGTCGACGGCAGCCATCCGGGCCGCCACCAGCCGCGCGTAGCCCCAGGGTGGGCGCTCCTCCGTGGCCCGCCCGGCGAGCCAGTCGAACGCCCACCCCTCAACCGGGGCGGCCGCCCCCTCGGCGATCAGATCCTCGAAGCTCGTCTCTCGTGGCACGGCTGCCAGCGTGTCCGCCCGGACGCGCTCCGGCAACGCCTTATCCGACGCAGGCAGAGCTCGGTCAGCCGACGACGGCGCCAAGTGTCACGTCGAGGCGGGCGCTCTACGGGCGGGGCCGCACGACCTCGACGGTGGGGGCGTCGACGCCGCGGACGATCTCGACGCTTCTCGCCTCGGGACGGCTGGCCTCGAAGTGGCGCATCAGCCGCGCGCCGAGGTGTACGCCCACGCCACCGACGGCGAGGGCGAGCATCTCGACCACCAGCAGCGCCGGGGTGGCACCGCGGTTCGTCGCGTCCGCCCGGACCAGGCAGGAGAGCAGGAACAGCCCGGCCATGCCCGCGTTGACGACGTTGAAGCTGATCGCCGTGCGGCGGGTGCGGTCCGGCGGCACGTCCCACAGGTCGACCATCCCGGCGACGGCCGTCAACGCCGCTGCCACCAGGGCGGCCACCGCCGTCCAGTAACCGACCTCGCCGAGGAAGACCGGACCGCCGACCACGTCGGCGAGGTCGAAGATTACGGCACAGACGAAGAGCCCGTACGGAAAAGTGACAAGCATCGGTTGGATGGGGTGTCCCTGCACCCGCAGCCGGCTCTGCATCGTGGTCCCCCTGGATAGGCTCAGTCCATCAGCCCAGGGTGCTACCCGGGCGCCACCCGGGCGAAACGACACGCTCCGGTCAGTTGTCCCGGGGCCGGGAAACCGTGCTGACGAGTCGCTCCGCCACCTCCCGAAGCGGGATCGACAGCGACGACGCCGCGCTGCGCAGCACGTCGAGGGCGTCCTCGGCCGGGCAGCCGCGCTGGGTCATGATGACGCCGACGGCCTGGCCGATCACGCCGTCGTTGAGCAGGGCGCTGTCCTGCTGCACGGTCAACGCGGCGCGCTTCTCCCGGTCGCGTACCGCCGCCAGCAGCAGACCTGCGTGTTCGGCGAGCAGCATCGCGGTCAACTGGTGGCCGGGGGTCAGCGCGTCGGGTTCGGCGGCGTACAGGTTGACCGCGCCGATCACCTGCTCGTCGATGTCGACGGGCGCCGAGATCACCCCGCGTACGCCCAGTTCACGGGCCCGGGGTGTCCAGTCCGGCCAGCGCGGTTCCACGCCCAGTTCCTCCGCGCCGACCATCTCCCGGCGGCGGATCGCGTCCATCGCCGGGCTGTCCGGGCCGTACCGCAGGTCGTCCAGCCCGCTCAGCCTGGGGTCGGAGGCGGCGACGCCCGCCGGCTCGCCGGCCCGCAGCGCGGTGAACCCGCACCAGCTGACCCCCGCCAGGGCGTCCCGGGTGATCCGGACCAGCGCGGACAGCGCCGCGTCGAAGTCGTCCACAGCGATCAGCCCGGCGGTCAACTCGCGCAGCAGGGCAGCCGTCTCCAGCACGCCGAGCGTCCCCGCCAGCGGTGCACGTGTCTCCAGGTTCACCGGCCCGCGACTCCCGTACGCCAGGTCAGCGTCGCCACCCGTCTCCTCCTCGGCTGGGCCCCCGCGCTGGAGCCGCCTCTCGACATCACGATCGCCCTACTACCCGCGCCGACAACGGTCGAAACGGCGCAAACCGGGGCCCCTCCCAGGGTACGGGTGCCGCCGGGAGGGGTGTGCCGGACCGGACGACCTCAGCGGGAACCGGCCCCGCTGAGCCGGCGCCCGACCGAGGCGATCAGCCGGTCCAACTCGGAGCCGAACGGGTTGTCGTGCACGAGGTACGTCCAGGTGGCGCTCGGCCGGACCAGCTCTGCCGCGTCGGGCTCCCAGTCCTCGTCGAACTCGGTCTCGGCGAAGGTGGCGAGCGTCCGCGCCTCGATCGCCGGGACCAGTTCGGTGAACGCCGGAACCGCGGCGCGGTGGAACTCGTCGAGCGGGTCGAGCCGTCCCAGGGCCCGCAGGTGCACGCCCTCGCGGACCTCCGACAGCTCGGCCAGGTGCGATGCCCACAGCCGGTCGAGGTGGTAGAGCGCGATCGAGCGGGCCACCTGCGCCAGCAGGTCCTCGTCCATCTCGCCGGCCTTCTCCGGCATCTTGTCCAGCAGCATCAGGGCCGCGACATCACTTGTCAGCAGCCGCTCCCGACGCTCGGCGAGAGCCTTGCGCTGCTGCTCGATGACCACGCTGTAGCGCCAGGTGTTGCGGTGGATCTCGTGGTTGACCCCTTCCGCGACCCGCTGGGCGTGCTCGACGGCGTAATCCACCTGCGCGTCGGTGACCAGGCCGTCGGCGTTCATCCGGGGCGACGGCGGCACCGAGTCCCCGGCGTGGCGGACGACCAGGTCGTCCTCCAGGCTGACGAAGAAGACCGACCCACCCGGGTCGCCCTGGCGACCGGCCCGACCACGCAACTGGTCGTCGACGCGGCGGCTGTCGTGCCGGCCGCTGCCCATCACGTAGAGGCCACCCAGTTCGGCCACCCGCTCCCGGTCGGACTGGTCGCTGCCGCCGAGGCGGATGTCCACGCCCCGGCCGGCCATCTGGGTGGACACGGTGACCGCGCCGAACGCGCCGGCCTCGGCGATGATCGCCGCTTCCTCGTCGTCGTTCTTCGCGTTGAGCACCACGCACGGCACCCCGGCGGCGTTGAGCCCGGCGGCCAACTGCTCGGACTCCTTGACGTCAAGCGTGCCGACCAGCACCGGCCGCCCGTCGGCGTGGCAGCGCCGGATCTCGTCGATCAGCGCCTCCTCCTTCTCCGCCCGGGTGGCGTAGATGCGGTCCGGCTCGTCGGCGCGGACACACGGGGTGTTCGGCGGAATCACCGCGACCTCCAGGCCGAAGAACTCCCGCAACTGGTCGCCGACGAGCACCGCGGTCGCGGTCATGCCGCAGACCATCGGGTAGAGCCCGACGTACGCCTGCACGGCGATGGTGCCCAGCACCTCGCCCTCCGCCGACGCGTCCAGCCCTTCCTTGGCCTCGACCGCCGCCTGGAGCCCGTCGGGCCACCTGCGGCGCTGGGCGACCCGGCCCCGCATCTCGTCGATCAGCTCGACCGTGCCGTCCCGGACGATGTAGTCCACGTCCCGGTGCAGCAGGGCGTGCGCGTGCAGCGCCACGTTGACCGCCGAGAGCTGTTCGACGTTCTCCTCGTCGTACAGGTCGATGCCGAGCTTGGCCTCGACGGCGGCCAGGCCGGCGGAGGTGAAGGCCACGCTGCGGCCGTCCTCGGCCACCGTGAAGTGCCGGCCCTTGCGCAGGCCGCGGACGAGCGCCGCGGCGGCGTGCACCGGGTCCTGCTCGCCGGGTACCGAGCCGGCGAGGACCATCGGCACCCGGGCCTCGTCGATCAGGATCGAGTCGGCCTCGTCGACGATCGCGGTGCGCAGCGGGCGCTGCACCCGGTCCTCGATGTCGGTGACGAGCTGGTCGCGGAGGAAGTCGAAACCGGCCTCGCTCACCGACACGTAGGTGACGTCGCAGGCGTACGCGGCACGCCGCTCGATCGGGGTGGACGCCTCGTTGACCCAGCCGACGGTCAGCCCGAGCAGGGTGTAGATCGGCTCCATCCACTGGGCGTCACGGCGGGCCAGGTAGTCGTTCACGGTCAGCACGTGCACCGGCCCGTTGCCGAGCCGGACGTGCCCGTACGCGGCGATCGCGGCGGTGAGCGTCTTGCCCTCACCGGTGGCCATCTCGGCGACCTTGCCGGAGAGCAGCGACATGGCGCCCAACAGCTGGACATCGTACGGACGCTGGTCGATGCCCCGGCGGGCCGCCTCACGACCGAGCGCGCAGATCTCCTCGTAGCTCGACGCCGTGGCCGCCGCCTCGGTGAGTTCGGCGTCGTCGAACGCCGAGATCTCCTCCTCGCGGGCCTCGATGACCGGCAGCAGCTTCTCCAGCGGGGCCAGATCGACCGTGGTCCCCGGGCGCTGGAGGAACCGGCGGAACCTGGTCTTCAACCGTTGCGACACACCCATGAGCCGCAACGGTACGCGACCGCGCCGATCTTGAACGTCCCACCCGACCCTCCGAATCCGCGCGATCTTGCACTTTCTGTCTCGACATAAGGGATGTCCGGTACATAAGGACGACCAGAAGTGCAAGATCGCGGAAATCGGGATGGCTGGTGGGCGCAATCAAAGGTTCATCAGCTGGGAACGTGGCGGGAGCACAGCGCTGATCAAGCTGGGGTACCGGTCCGGTTAGCGTGCGGGGTGCTGGGAAATCCATCTCCCGGTCTTCCCGCCGACGAGGGGGTGCCTGTGCACGACAACGAATCTCTGGTCTCGCCGGTGGTGGAGGCCTGGGCCACCTATCGGACCACCTCGGCGGCCGACTGGCCGACCCGACGGCTGCTGCGGGCCAAGGGAGACAGCCGGGTCAGCGTGGTGCTGCCGGCGCGCAACGAGGAAGCCACCGTCGGGGCGATCGTGGCGACCATCCGCGAGCACCTGATGGACCGGGTACCGCTTGTCGACGAGCTGATCGTGGTCGACTCGCGGTCCACCGACCGCACCGCGGCGGTGGCCCGGTCCGCCGGCGCCGAGGTGGTCAGCCAGGATGCGATGACCCGTGGGCTGCCCCGGCTGACCGGCAAGGGCGACGCGCTCTGGGCCGGCCTGGCCGCGGCGGAGGGTGACGTGGTCGCCTTCGTCGACGCCGACCTGCGCGAGTTTCGGCCGCACTTCGTCACCGGGCTGCTCGGCCCACTGCTGACCGACCCGTCTGTCGACTTCGTCAAGGGCTTCTACCACCGGCCCCTGGTCAGCACCAGCGGCGTGGAGGCCGACGGGGGCGGCCGGGTGACGGAGCTGATGGCCCGGCCGATGCTGAACCTGTTCTGGCCGGAACTGGCCGGATTCGTGCAGCCGCTCGCCGGTGAGTACGCCGGCCGCCGCGAGGTGCTGGCGCGGGTGCCGTTCGTCTCCGGCTACGGCGTCGAGACCGCCATGCTCATCGACCTGCTCGAACTCGTCGGGTTGGACGCGCTGGCCCAGGTGGATCTCGGTGAGCGTAAGCACCGGCATCAGGACACCGCCGCGCTGGGCCGGATGTCCGCCCAGATCATGCTCACCGCCTGGTCGCGGTTGCAGCGCCGGGGCTGGGCCAACCCGGACGTGCTGCCCACCGCCCTGCTCACCCAGTTCCGCCGGGGCGGGTCCGACGCGCTGCCGAACCTGGACCGGGAAATCGTGGTCAGCGACGTGGCCGTGGCGGAACGGCCCCCACTGGCGGAGCTGCGCCACCAACTGCCGCGGCGCCGGGTAGCTGCGGCATGACGTCTGCCGGGGCGTGACGTGTCCGGCCCCACGGTGGCGTTTCACCCGGCGGAGGGCCGGGTACCTGCCAGGCTCTGCGGACAGCGCCGAGACGAGGGTGGAGATGGCGAGCCGGATCACCTGCCAGGTAGACGACGGAGCTCACGTCACCGTCGTACGCCTCGCCGGCACCCTCGACATGATCTCGATGCGTCAGGTGTACGCGTTCCTGGAGGAATGTCTGGCCCGGCAGCCCGACGCGCTGGTGGTGGACCTGGCCGAGCTGGACGTGCGGGAGCAGCTGGCGGTGTCGGTCTTCGCCGCCGTGGCGCGCCGTGCCGCGGGTTGGCCGGTCGTGCCGCTGGTGCTCTGCGCGCCGCACCCGGAGGCCGCCGCGCTGCTGGGCGGGTCGACGGCCTGTCGGGTGGTGCCGGTGCGGGACAACTGCGACGAGGCGAGCCGGGTGGCCGACGCGTCGGCCGTGACCCGGCTGCGACTGCGGCTGGATCCGGTCGCGGCGGCCTGCCGGCGGGCCCGGGAACTGGTGGCTGACGCGTGTGCCCGCTGGAACCTGCCCGAGGCGGTCGGCCCGGCCTCGGTGGTGCTCAGCGAACTGGTCGGCAACGTGGTCCGGCACGCGGGCACCCCGATGCAGGTCATCGTGACCCTGCGGCGGCCCTGGCTGCACCTGGCCGTGGTCGACGGCAGCAGCGCGGCGGCTCACCCCGGCGAGTCCGGGCAGCGCGACGAGGGCGGCCGGGGGCTGCTGCTGGTACGCGAACTTGCCGACCGCTGGGGCAGCGCCCCGGCCGGCGACGGAAAGGCCGTCTGGGCCACACTCCCGGCGAATTGACCGAAATTACCGCTCTCGCCTGGTTACATGGTCGGCGGGGTGGGTAGCCACGCCCGTCCTTTCCGTCGTCAGCGGGGTGAGCGCTCATGCCCAAGCGGGTAACCACCGAACCCGGACAGGACCGAGGGCCGGCGATTCTCGCCCCGGCCCGGTTCGGCGGCTATCCCGGACCGCTGCGCAGGCCGCTTCCGGGCGGCAAGCTGGTCAGGTTCCTGGCCACCACCGACCACAAGCAGATCGGCCTGCTGTACCTGCTGACCTCGTTCGGCTTCTTCATTCTGGCCGGGATCGAGGCCATGCTGATCCGCGCCGAGCTGGCCCGGCCAGGTCTGCAGTTTCTCGCGCCCGAGCAGTACAACCAGCTCTTCACCTCGCACGGCGCGGTGATGCTGCTGCTGTTCGCCACCCCGGCGGCGTTCGGCTTCGCCAACTACATCGTGCCGATCCAGATCGGCGCACCGGACGTGTCGTTCCCCCGACTCAATGCGCTTGCCTACTGGCTCTACCTGTTCGGCGGACTGATGGTGGTCGGCGGGTTCCTGACCCCGGGTGGCTCGGCCGACTTCGGCTGGACCGCGTACACCCCGCTGAGCACCGTCGAGCACTCCCCCGGCGTCGGCGCGAACATGTGGGTGATCGGGCTGGTGGTGTCCGGTCTGGGCACCATCCTCGGCGCGGTAAACCTGATCACCACGATCCTGACCCTGCGCGCACCCGGCATGACCATGTTCCGGATGCCGATCTTCACCTGGAACATGCTGTTCACAAGCGTGCTGGTGATCCTGGTCTTCCCGCTGCTGGCCGCCGCGCTGCTGGCGTTGAGCGCCGACCGGCTGCTCGACGCGCAGGTGTTCAACCCCGACACCGGTGGACCGATGCTCTGGCAGCACCTGTTCTGGTTCTTCGGCCACCCCGAGGTCTACATCATCGCGCTGCCGTTCTTCGGCATCATCACCGAGGTGATCCCGGTCTTCTCCCGCAAGCCGATCTTCGGCTACACCGGGCTGGTGCTGGCCACCATCGCGATCACCGTGCTGTCGATGACGGTGTGGGCGCACCACATGTTCGCCACCGGCCAGGTGCTGCTGCCGTTCTTCAGCATCCTCAGCTACCTGATCGCGGTGCCCACCGGGGTGAAGTTCTTCAACTGGATCGGCACCATGTGGAAGGGGCAGCTCACCTTCGAGACGCCGATGCTGTTCGCCATCGGTTTCCTGGTGACCTTCCTGCTCGGTGGGCTCACCGGCGTGCTGCTGGCCAGCCCGCCGGCGGACTGGCACACCCACGACAGCTATTTCGTGGTGGCCCACTTCCACTACGTGGTCTTCGGCACGGTGGTCTTCGCGCTCTTCGCCGGCTTCTACTTCTGGTGGCCGAAGATGACCGGGCGACTGCTCGACGAGCGGCTCGGCAAGCTGCACTTCTGGAGCATGTTCATCGGCTTCCACGGCACCTTCCTGGTGCACCACTGGCTGGGCAACGAGGGCATGCCCCGGCGCTACGCCGACTACCTGCCCACCGACGGGTTCACCACGCTGAACACGATCTCCAGCATCTTCGCCTTCGTGCTGGGCGCGTCCACCCTGTTCTTCATGTGGAACGCGTGGAAGTCCTGGCGCTACGGCGCCGAGGTGACGGTGGACGATCCCTGGGGCTTCGGCAACTCGCTGGAGTGGGCCACCACCTGCCCGCCGCCGCTGCGCAACTTCGACCGGATGCCCCGGATCCGTTCGGAGCGCCCGGCGTTCGACGCCAAGTACGGTGAACTCGTCTCCGACCTGGGCCGCGACCTGCCACAGCGGACCACCCGGCCGCCGCAGGAGTTCCGCGAGGAGATGCACCGGGAGGCGCACGTGCCGGAATCGCCGAGTGCCGAGGGAGCGCACGGCGCGCGGGAGGCCGTCGCGTACCAGCCCGCGCCGCAGTCCGGCGCCCGGCCGGTCGACGTGCCGGAACCGGAGGAGGTACGCCGGCCCAGCTTCGGCGAGACCGACGAACCGGAGGACAACCCGCTGGGCGCGCAGCGCGACCCGCAGCCCAACGACCGGTGGCGGCATCCGCGTGGGCCCGGAGACACCCCGGAGAACTGACCGACGCGTACGGGTCGGGGCGGCACCGGTCGGTGCCGCCCCGACGACGTTTCCGGTCAGCGGCCGCGTACCGGAGTCGCGGCGCGCGACTGGTTGGTCGCCTCGGACTCGGCCGGACCGTTCTGCCAGGGTGGCGGCGCGTCGGCGAGCATCGCCTGGCGCAGCCAGGTCAACGCCCTCGACAGCAACCGGGACACGTGCATCTGGGAGATGCCGAACCGGGCGGCGATCTCGGCCTGGGTCTGATTGCCGTAGAACCGCATGGCCAGGATCCGCCGCTCCCGCCAGGGCAGCCGGTGCAGCAGGCCGCTGACGGTCACCCGGTCGTCGACCGACTCCAGTGCGATGTCCGACTCGCCGACCAGGTCACCGAACTCCGCCGAGCTCTCCCCGCCCACCGGTGCGTTCAGCGACGCCGGGCTGTAGCCGGCCGCCGACTCCAGCGCGGCGAGAATCTCCTCCTCCGGCGTCTCCAGCCGTTTCGACAGCTCGGCCACCGTCGGCGCCCGGGACAGCTCGCTGGTCAGCGCCGCTGTCGCCTGTCCCACCTCCAGGATCAGGTCGCGCAGCCGGCGGGGCACGTGCACACCCCAGGTGCGGTCCCGGAAATGTCGCTTGATCTCACCCACGATGGTGATCGCGGCGTACGCGGTGAACGAGCCCCGTTCCGGGTCGTAGCGGTCGACCGCGTTGACCAGCCCCAGACGGGCCACCTGCTCCAGATCCTCAAGCGGTTCCCCGCGTCCCCGGTAGCGGCGGGCCAACCGGCCCGCGAACGGCAACGCGAACCGCACCAGGTCGTCGCGTGCCTCCCCACGACGTTCCGGCGGCAGACCTTCGATCCGCGCCGCGTACGCCAGCGCCGCGGCGTCGAGGTCCTCCAGCCCCCGATCGGTGGGTGGTGGTGTGGTTGTGGTGGTCTGTCCGAACATCCGCGCCTCCCTCGGGAAGGACCCGCCCGGATTCACCGACACCGGGCACGCGCGTAGGCACGCACGGGCCTGTGACTGGGTTACGTACTGGGATGTCAGCGGGCGACGGCACCGTGCCACGCAAGGTGATCAGCCTGTCGCAGCCGGCGGTGTTCCCGCTCCGTAGGTACTCAATCACGGGATCGCGGGTTCGCGAGGATGTTTCGTCAGCCCGGTCTCAACAGATCAGCAGGCCGTGGTGGCCACCGCCGTCGCGCAGCGCGGCAAGCGCCTCGGAGGTCGCGAGCGGTGCCGGGTTGGGCAGGTCGTACGGCTGGGCCCTGAGCACCTCGGTGGCCCGTCGGGTGGGTACCGAGGTGACCGGGTAGCCGCGCGCCGAGGTGCGGTCCAGGGCCCGACGCCGCCGGCCGAAGCCGGCGACCGCCAGCCACTGCGGCAGGCCGGCCAGGGCCGGTGAGCGTACGCCCGGCGGCTCCGGCAGCACGTCGACCGAGGTGAACGACTCGCTGCCGGCCAGCCACCACTCCACCTGCTCGACGCTGCGCCGGGTGGCGTTCTCGCACCAGTACGGCACCAGCCCGGCCCGGAGCACCTGCCAGGGGTCGAGCAGCCGGCCGCATTCGACCACCAGGCGGTCACCGGTCTTGCCGGCGGCCCGCAACCAGCGCCGGTACAGGTCGGCGGTGGCCGCGCTGAGCGCCTCCGGCGTGGGCACCAGGATGCGGTGCAGCGGATGACCGTGCCGCGAGGTCCAGTCCCGTACGCCCTGGTCGAAACCGGACTCCACGCCGTGCTCCGCGGCGGCGGGCGGCGCGGAGATCTCCGGTGGTTCCCAGTGCGCGCTGTCCCCGCCGGCCGAGCGCAGCACCTGTCGCAACGCGTGGCTGTCGGGATGGAAGTCCACCGGGTTCAGGCCACTGGCCGGGCAGCCGAGCTGGAAGCTGTGCCCGTCGGCGGCGTCGACCACCGGCCAGGTCCGGGTGTCCCGCAGCACCAGCACCGGCGCGCCGGGCGCCAGCCGTTCGGCCAGGAAGCTGCGGTACGCCGCCGGTAGCGCCCGCCAGCGGCCGGTCAACGCCACCGTCGCCCCGGCCAGCGCACCTCGGCTGGCCGGGCAGTGCACCTGCCGCAGGTGCAGGTCCGGGTTGCCGGCGAGCAGCCGTCCGGCGAGCGCCGCACCGTGGTCCAGGGCGGCGCGCGGCCGGTCCACCGCACCCTGCGGCCAGTGCGCGATCATCTCGAACCCGGCGGGCAGCCAGGGCATGCCCAGCGCCACCGCCAGGTGTGCGACACCGCCGTGCGGGGAGCCCAGCAGCACGCCGGGATACCGGCGACGCGGGTACTGGTCGACGAACCACCTGGCGACCCGCCCCGCGTCGACCTCGGCGGCCTGCCCGGCGGTGAGCGCGATCCGGCCGGCGGAGCGGATCGCCGCAGCCCGTCGCACCGGGTCGGGCGTGCCGGCGAAGCGGGACACCGGCCCGGCGTGTCCGAGGTCGGCGCAGTCGTTGCCGCGCAAGGCGCGGGCGGTGGCCGCGACCAGGGTCCGGACGGTGCTGCCGGCGGCGACGACGCGGTCACCGGCCATGCCGGCCCCGGCCGCCGTGAGTCCCGGGCGCACCTTGCGCCCCGGCTCCACCTTGCCTCGATCGCTCACCACGCGGCCCGGCTTCCCGCCACGATGCGGGTTAAACAGGGCATCCCCCCACCGAGCGGCATCAATCAGGGGATCTTGCCCCTTCCCCCCAACACCGACCACCCGCCATCGCCGGGGCCCCGTCGCCGGGCAGCAACATCCCGGATGTTGTCGCATCCCCCGATGGGTCGGGACGGCAGGTCAGGTGGCGTGAGGGGCCGGGAGGGGGCGTTGCGCCTCGATCATCGGAGCGGTGAGCCGGCTCCGCGCGCCGAGGATCAGCGCGTCCGTCATCACCTCCAGCACGCACGGCCGGTCGGCGTTCAGCGCCTCGTCCCAGGCCGCGCCGACCAGCTCCGGCCGGTCGACGCGCACTCCGTGCAGGCCGAGCAACCGGGCCCAGCCGGCGTACGGGACGTCGTCCGTCATCGGCAGGTCCCCGGGCCGGGGGTGGCCGGACCGGTTGTTGAACACCAGCACCACAAGTCGCGGGTCGGGCCACACCGACCGCTGGCGGGAAACGGTGACCAGTTCGGCCAGTCCCTGCGAGCGCATCCCCTCGTCGGTGACTAGGGCGATCACCGGCCGCTCCGGGGCGGCCAGCTTCGCGGCCACGGCGTACGGCAGGGCACCGCCGGGTGGTCCGGCGGGACCCATCAGGACGTGCGCCGGCGTCTTCAGGGGTGCGGCCGGCAGGGTGCCGTCGACGATCACCGTGCCGTTCGACGGCAACCGGGTGGACAGCTCGTCGAGTACCAGCCGGACGTCGAGCCCGGCGTCCGGCCGGGCGGCCGGTGCCCCGCCGTCCGGTGGCTGGTACGGCAGCACCAGGCCGACCGGGCCGCCATCTCGCGACGCGGCGCGTAGCGCCTCGTCCACCAGCTCCGGCACCCGAGCCGGTTCGTCGGCGTACCGGAGGCGATGGCACACCTCGGCGAGCTGTCGCTGGGCGAGCCGGACGACGTCGGACGGGCCCGGGCCCGGATCGGCGACGACGGTGAGCACCGGCAGGCCGGCGCACCGGGCGGCGGCGAGCCCGGCGAGCAGGCCCGCGGCGGCCACCCCGCCGGTCGCCAGGCAGACGCCCGGCCGGCCGGTGAACCGGGCGTGCCCGGCCGCCATGACCGCGGCGCTCTCCGCGTTGCGGGCGGGTACGAACTCCGGGTCGCCGCCGGTGGCGTCGAGCGCCTCGACCAGGGACACGACCGCCCCCTGTGGGTGGCCGAAGACCCGCCGCACCCGCCAGGCCGACAGCCGGGTGACCACCGCGTCAGCGACGCTCGGGTCAGGCACCGCCCCGTCCCGGAGTGACCGGGTCGACGTAGCGCAGCACCGCGCCAACCCCGTCCACCAGCTGCGGCGCCTCGTCCGGGCCGAGCACTGTCAACTCGGCGTCGGTGCCCACCAGGGCACGCACCAGCGCCGCGTCGGCCCGGACCCGCTCCGGTTCGGCGACCGTGGGCAGCTGACCCGGTTCGGTCGCGATGTCGGTGGCCGCCGGGCCGATCCAGAGTTGGCCGTCGGCCGACGGGTCGTCGACGATCAGCATCGTGTCGACCTGGTTACGCTGCAACGCAGCGACCACGGCGTCAAGTCCGGCGCCGACGTCCTCCTGCGTGCCGAAGCGGTCCAGGGCCGCGTTCACCCGCTGGTCGGCCACCTCGGCGATGGTCTGCACGGTCAGGTCGTCCAGCAGGGTCTGGTCCGCGCCGCCGGCCCGGGAACCGGCGTCGGTACGGACCACCATGTCCTGCCAGCGGTCCGGCATCTGGGCGGCGATCATGCCGGTGGCGCGGACGTCACCGGCCACCACCACCACCTCGGCACCCACCCGTTCGGCCAGTTCGACTGTCGCGGCGGTGACGTCACCGGCGTTGTGATGCCACGCCTCCATCGCGGCCCGCTGGTAGCGCGACTGGGACCAGCCGCCGGGCTTGACCCGGCGCAGCTGGTAGCTCTCCCGGCCGGCCACATGCGCCCGGCGCGGCACGCCACCGGCGCTCACCGACATCGCGTCGGCACCGGTCCGGTCGGCCAGTACCCGCACCCAGGCCACCTGCTCACCACGTTGGGCCAGCAGCGGCATCACGTGCGGCAGCGGGTCGTACGCGGCCAGGTCCCGACGTGGCGGGGCGGACAGGTACTCGGAGAGCACCACCTGTCCGTGGGTGCCGAACACGGCCAACCCGTAGTCACCGGGCATCGGGTCGTGTCCCCGGATCACCCGGTCGATGGCGGCGAGCGTCGGCTCGTCCGCCCCCTGCTCGGCCAGTTGCCGTTGCAGGCCGCGCCAGCGCAGATCGAGCGCCGCGTGCGCGTCCTCGGTGTCCAGGGAGGCGTCCAGGTAAACCGAGCACCACGGGCCCGGACGCTGGTACAGCGGGCGCAGGAAGGACAGCTGCATGCTCGACCCCTTTCCAGCTCGGCCCACCGCTTACCCGCGTCGCGGTGCTTGTCACCTGCCGGCAACCGCGTGACCGGTTTTCATTCACGTCGTTCAACCCCGAGGATCGATACGATCTGTAGGCGTAGGCGGACTCTGGGTGGTGGGATGGACACGACATCGTATTCCCGGCGCAGCCTGCACCCCACCGGACGGATCCTCACCGCGCAGATCGTGCGCCTGATGGACGGCTATCCCCGGGAGGTGCGGGTGGGGCAGCCGGTGCTGGTGGTGGTGCTCGCCGCGGCGGGGGTGGCCGGCCTGCTCGCCCGGCTGGTACGCGCGCTGCTCTCGGCCGGCTCCGGCACCGGCCGGCGCAGTTTCAAAGAGCTGAAGAAAGGCCCGGAGTACCTGGTCACCCCGGTTCGCCTGCGGGACGCCGACGGCCGGCTCTACGAGGTGGAGTTGCACGGGCACCTGCCGCAGAGCGCCCTGCATCCGGCCGACCACGTCCAGCTGACCCTGCGCGACCAGGGCGATCCCGACCTGGCACCGAAGATCGAACGGATCGTCAACCTCACCACCGGGCAGTTGCTCCGGCCGCGTACGGCCACGATGTGGTCGCACCTGGGGCCGCCGCTGCTGCTGCAGGCGGTGCTGGGCGTGCTGGTGATCGCCACGGTGGCCGCCTGCACCGCGGTCAGCTGAGGCGCACGGCGCAGCCTGCGGCAGCGCCGGGGACGGCGTCAGCCGACGGGAGCGGGTTCCGGGGCCGGTTCGGTGATGTCGAGCATGCCCCGCCGACGCGCCCAGCGCTCGAAGACGACTGTGGCGAACGGCGGCACCGCGCAGGCCAGTGCCACGCCCGTGGCCAGCAGGCCCCACCGGTGCACCCGCGCCACCGCCAGCACCAGCACGCCGTACGCGACGAAGAGCGCGCCGTGGATCGGGCCGAAGACCTGCACCCCCAGTTCGTTGCCGGGCGGGCCGTACTTGACCACCATCCCGGCCAGCAGGCCGGCCCAGGAGATCGCCTCCGCGATCGCCGCCACCACGAACAGTCGGGTCACCTTGTCACGCACGATCGCCATGTTACGGACAACTCGACAGGCCCGACCTCCGCAGGTGGCATGGACGTGCGACGTTTGGGGTACCAGCGGTGACAGGGTGGTGACCAATGGGCGAGGAAGTCGGCGTACAGACCTTCAGCCGCCAGGATCGGGCTCGCTATCGCGACAAGGTACGTCGCTGTCTCGACGTCTTCGCCGAGATGCTGCGTGAGTCCCGGTTCGACGTCGACCGGCCGATGACCGGGTTGGAAATCGAGCTGAACCTGGTCGACGCCGACTCGATGCCGGCCATGCGCAACACCGACGTGTTGCGCGCGGTGGCCGACCCGAGCTTCCAGACGGAACTCGGCCAGTTCAACGTCGAGATCAACGTCGCGCCTCGGCGGCTGACCGGTACCGGCACCGCCGAGTTCGAGGAGCACGTGCGCGCCAGCCTGAACGCGGCCGACCAGCGGGCCCGCACGGTCGGCGCGCAACTGGTGATGATCGGCATTCTGCCGACCGTGCTGCCGGAGCACCTGACCGCCGCCACCCTGTCGGCCAATCCCCGCTACGCGCTGCTCAACGAGCAGATCTTCGCCGCGCGGGGTGAGGACCTGCGGATCGCCATCAACGGGGTGGAACGGCTTGCGGTCACCGCCGACACGATCACGCCGGAGGCGGCGTGCACCAGCACCCAGTTCCATCTCCAGGTCGGTCCCGGCCAGTTCGCCGACTACTGGAACGCCGCCCAGGCGATCGCCGGGATCCAGGTGGCGCTCGGCGCGAACTCGCCGCTGTTCTTCGGCCGTGAGCTGTGGCGCGAGACCCGGATCCCGCTGTTCCAGCAGGCCACCGACACTCGTTCCGAGGAGATCAAGACCCAGGGTGTACGCCCCCGGGTCTGGTTCGGCGAACGCTGGATCACCTCGGTGTTCGATCTGTTCGAGGAGAACGTGCGCTTCTTCCCGGCGTTGCTGCCGGTCTGCGATCCGGAGGACCCGTCCGAGACGCTCGCCGCCGGAGGCGTACCGACCCTGGCGGAGTTGCGGCTGCACAACGGCACCATCTACCGGTGGAACCGGCCGGTCTACGACGTGGTGCGGGGCCGGCCGCACCTGCGGGTGGAGAACCGGGTCCTGCCGGCCGGGCCGACCGTGCTGGACACCGTCGCCAACGGGGCGTTCTACTTCGGACTGGTCCGGGCGCTCGCCGAGGCCGACCGGCCGCTGTGGTCGCAGATGTCGTTCAGCGCCGCCGAGGAGAACTTCAACACCTGCGCCCGGCACGGCATCGACGCCCACGTCTTCTGGCCCGGTCTGGGTTATCTGCCGGTCACCGAGCTGGTGCTGCGCCGCCTGCTGCCACTGGCCCACCACGGGCTGGACCGTTGGGGTGTCGAGCCGGACGAGCGGGACCGGCTGCTCGACATCATCGAGCAACGCTGCCTGACCGGGCGTAACGGTGCCAGCTGGCAGGTGGCCACGCTGCACCGGCTGGAGTCGACCGACCAACTGGACCGCCCGGACGCGCTGCGTCAGGTGGTCCGGCACTACGTGGAGCTGATGCACAGCAACCGGCCGGTCCACGAGTGGCCGATCCCCTGACCACCTCCCGACACAAAGGGTGACTGGTCCGTCACAGCCGCTACCGTGAGTGGGTTTCGTCCGCCGGGTGGAGAGGATCCCGCCGATGCCGCGGTCACCACGTCATGCCGTCCCACTCACCGTCGCCCTGCTCGTCGTCAGCCTGCCGCTGCCCGCCACGGCGAGCCCCGGGCTCGCGCAGTCCGCAGACCCGCGCGCCACCGCCGCCGCGCCGGTCACGCCCACGTCCGTCACCGCGACCGGGTCCCATCGGCAGGCGGCCGGTCGGAGCACGGTCGCCAGCACGCCCGGCGAGGTCCGGACCACGCTCCGGGACGCGGCCACCGGCGCCGCCGTGCGGGGGTGCGTGTCACTGATCCCGGTCGACCGCGACCGGCTCACCGTCGTGGGTCTCGGCGAGGCGCAGGACGGCCAGTACGGCGGCTGCACCGGGCTCGACGGTGGCGACCTGGTCGCCATCAACGTGGCGCCCGGCCGCTATCACCTGTTCGCCGAACCCTACGACGGCGGGCAGTACGGCCGGCAGTGGGTCGGTCGGCACGGCGGCACCGGGCAGCGGGAGCGCGGGGTCACCGTCAGGGTACGTCCGGGCCAGACGGTCACCGTCCCGCCGGTCCGGTTCGACCCGCCGGGCAGCGTCACCGGCCGGGTCACCCGCGCGGCGGACGGCACGCCGGTCTACGGCGGATACGTCCTGGTCCTGCCGTTCGTCCCGCATCCCAAGTACGGCGACTACGGCCCGATGACCGACCAGGACGGCCGGTACACCGTGACCGGCCTCGGGCCGTACCGCTGGCCGCTGTACTACACCGGCGACTACCTGGCCAGTCAGTGGTCCGGCGCAACGGCCGACCGCACGAAGGCGCGCCTGGTGCGGGTCCGGGCCGGCACGACAGTCGCCGCCGCTGACCAGAGGCTCGTCGCGGGCACCCCGGTCAGCGGGACCATCGCCGTCGCCGAGTTGCCGAGCTACTCCCAGGTCATCGCCTTCCACGCGCGCACCGGCGATGTGACGGGAGTGATCGACGTCGGCGACGACTACAAGCTGCGGCTGCTGCCCGGGCAGCGGGTGCTGCTGCGCTGCGACTGCGCATACGCGCCCAGCCGCTGGTTCCCCAACGCCCTGGACATCTCCGGCGCCCAGTCACTGCGGATCGGGCATACACCGGTCACCGCCAACTTCGACCTGACCGGTCCCGCCACGGCCGCGGCTCCCTGACCGGCCGCCCGGACCGGCCACCGCCCGGCCCGTCAACGCAGTGCCGGACCGGTCAGCACCCGGCCCGTCAACGCGGCCCCGGACCGGACCGGGCC
The DNA here is from genome assembly GCF_040660295.1 of Micromonospora sp. NPDC049891. Lineage (NCBI taxonomy): Bacteria > Bacillati > Actinomycetota > Actinomycetes > Micromonosporales > Micromonosporaceae > Micromonospora > Micromonospora sp. NPDC049891. The sequence goes on along the minus strand of NZ_JBFAML010000011.1, from coordinate 172,074 downwards.
CCGGCCACCGACCGGGACCGGCCACCAGAACGACCCGTCCTGGTCGCCTGGTGGCCGGTCCGCGCTGTTCGCGCTGTTCGCGCTGTCCGCGCTGTTCGTGCTGTCCGTGCTGTCCGTGCTGTCCGTGCTGTCCGTGCTGTCCGTGCTGTCCGTGCTGTCCGTGCTGTCCGTGCTGTCCGTGCTGTCCGTGCTGTCCGGGTCAGCGCAGCGCGTCGAGGGTGATCTCGGCGGCCCGGGCGAGCAGGGCGTCGTCGCGCTCGGCGTCGGGCTCGGCCCGGTCGGAGAGCACGGCGAGCACGATCGGCGCCCGGTCGGGCGGCCAGATGACCGCTATGTCGTTGCGGGTGCCGTGGTCGGCCGAGCCGGTCTTGTCCCCCACCGCCCAGCCGTCCGGCACGCCGGCCCGGATCGTCTTGTCGCCTGTGGTGTTGCGCTTGAGCCAGTCGACGAGCACGGCCCGGTCCTCCGGGGCGAGGGCGTCGTCGACCGCGTACGCCCGCAGCGTGGTGGCCAGGGCCCGCGGCGAGCTGGTGTCACGGCGCTCGCCCGGGACGTACGCGTTGAGTTCGGTCTCCCACCGCACCGGCTCGGTGACCTCGTCGCCGACCTCGCGCAGCACCTGCTTGAAGCCGGAGGGGCCGCCGAGCTGCTTGAGCAGCAGGTTCCCGGCGGTGTTGTCGCTGTAGCGCACCGCCGCGTCGGCGATCGCGCGCAGCGACAGGCCGGTGTCGACGTGTCGCTCGGTGATCGGCGAGTAGGTGACCAGCTCGTCGCGGGAGTAGGTGACGACCCGGTCCAGCTCCTCGTCCGAGGTCGCGGCGAGCACCGCGGCGGCGGCGAGGGCCTTGAAGGTCGAGGCGTACGCGAAACGCTCGTCGGCCCGGTGTGCGACGGTGCTGCCGCTGCCGGTGTCGATCGCGTACACGCCGAGCCGGGCGTCGAACTCCCGCTCCAGTGGGGCGAAGTCGACGGTGACTTGGGTGGCGGACGCCGACGGGCTGGACCCGGCCGGTGTCGGCGCGGACGGGGTGCCGGGAGAGCAGCCGGCGAGCAGGCCGAACGTCAGGGCGGCGGCGAACGCGACGGCACGGGTACGGCGGTTGGTACTGGTCACGGCGGTTCCTTCCCTCGATCAGCCGGTCTGGCGGACGTCGTCCGGGCGACCGGCACCCAGGTTCGCAGCGCTGCCCCATGCTGTCGAAGACACCGACGACGGTACCGATGCCGAATCGGCATAGACTGCCGGCGTGGATCTGGTGGCGGCCTGCCGGGCGTTCGTGTCGGTCGGCACCCATGGCAGCTTCACCGTCGGTGCCTCCGTCGCCCGCATCCCGCAGTCGGTGGCGAGCCGACGGGTCGCCGCCCTGGAGCGGCACCTCGGTGGGCGGCTGTTCGACCGCACCTCGCGCAGCGTCACGCTCACCCCGTTCGGGCGGGACATGCTCGCCTCCGCCCGACGGATCGTCGACCTGGCGGAGGCGATGGAACACGACGCCGAACGGGCCCGACTGCGTCCGTTCCGGCTGGCCGTGCCGGCGGTCTGCGCACCCCGGTCGCTGGCCCGGCTGGTGGTCGAGGCTCGCCGGCACGACCTGAACCTGGAGCTGCGCCGGGGCGAGCCGGCGGAACGCGCCCGGCTGCGCCAGAGCCTCGAGGTGCGGGCCGCGCTTGTCTGCGTACCGCCGGACGAGGCCGCGTGGCGGGTGCCGCTCGGTCTCGCGGGCGGCACCGACCCGGATGTCGACATGCTGCGGCTGGAATCGCTGCGCGCGCCCCGGGCCGACCGCCGGGCCCGTCGGCGCCGGGTCTGGATCTCACCGGAGGACGACGTGCCGCACGTCCGCGACCCGCTGACCCGGCTACGCGACGCCGTCGGGTTGCAGCCGACCCAGGTGGCGGTCGCGGTTTCCGTGGTCGACGCCGCCGCCGACGCGCTCGCCGGCACCGACCTGGTGCTCTGCTCCCCCGCCGAGGCGCACGAACTGGGCCTGCACTGGCGGCCCCTCGGTGGGCTACGCCCGGTTCGCGGCTACCAGGTGTCGGCCGGTGCCCGGGAGGATGCCGAGCGGCTGCGCGGCGAGTTGGGTGCCGCCGTGGCGCGGTGCCTGGGCGTACCGGAGGCGGCGTGACGGTCGGTCGACTGCTCCGCACCGCCCGGGAGACCCTGCGCGACGCCGGCCTGCGCGGCTGCCTTCTGGTCCGTGACCTCGACTCCGGCGACGAGTTGGGGCTCGACGCCGACGTGGTGCTGCCCGTCGCGTCGTTGGTGAAGGTGCCGCTCGCGGTGGCCACTGTGGACCGGATCGAACGCGGGGAACTCGACGGTGCCGCCGGGATCACGGTGGCACCCGGGCGGGTACGCACGCCCGGTCCGACCGGGTTGAGCCGGTTCCGGCATCCGGCCACCGTGGCGATCGACGACCTGCTCTACCTCAGCGTGGCGATCAGCGACGAGGGGGCCTCGGACGCGCTGTTCGCCCTCACGCCGCCGTCGGCGGTCGCCGGCACGCTGCGCCGGTTCGGTATCGACGGAATCAGCGTCCGGCACCCCACCCGGGACCTCACCGACACCCCGGCCGAGCGGTTCGCTCCGGACGAGGTGCACCTCGCGCACTCCCTTGCCGCCGCCGCGACCACCGCCGGTCAGGGCCACCCGGTCGCGCAGTTGGACGCGGGTCGGGCCAACTCCGGCTCGGCCCGGGCCTTCGTCGAGCTGCTGCACGCGCTGTGGCGCCCGTCGCGGATCCCGACGGCGGTGGCCGGCCGAGTGCGCGAGCTGATGGGCGACAACCTGCTGCGTCAGCGGCTCGCCCCGGACTTCAGCTCGGACGCCGCCCGCTGGTCGTCGAAGACCGGCACCCTGCTCAATCTGCGACACGAGGTTGGCGTGGTGGAGCATGCCGACGGCCAGGCGTACGCGGTGGCCGCGCTCAGCGAGTCGACGGTGCCGGCGGCGGTGCAGCCGCAGGCCGAGGCGGTGCTGGCGCAGGTTGCCCGGGAGCTGCACGACGCCCTGCGTGCCGCCCGAGGCTGACCTTCGACGGGTCGCGCCACCAGGTGTGACGGAAAGTCGATGTAAAGCTTTCTAGACATGGTGTCAAAGACGCCTTACTCTGAGCGTGTCAATGATTCTTTACATCAAGGAGTCGGTGATGACGCACCAGGAGAAGCGGGCCTGGATCATGCTGGTGGTCAGCGTGGTCGGCTACGCCATCTACGTGGCCGTGATCCTGAGCCGCGCCGACGACGGGCGACTGGCCTCGACGCCGTACGCCGGTGCTCTGTTCTGGACGATCGGCGGCGCGATCGCCGCCAGCATGGTCCTCGAGATCGGACTGGGCGTCGTGAATCCCCGCGCCTCGCGGGTCAGTGACGTGCGCGACCGGGAGATCGGGCGGCTCGGCGACCACGTCGGGCAGGCGTTCGTGGTGATCGGCGCGGTGTCGGCGATGCTCATGGCGATGGCGCAGTGGCACTGGTTCTGGATCGCCAACGTGATTTACCTCTGCTTCGTGCTCTCCGCGGTGATCGGCTCGCTGGCGAAGGTGATCGTCTACCGCAGGGGCGTGCCGCAGTGGTGAAACCGACCCGCGTCACCAACAACATCCGGGCGCTGCGGTTCGCCCGCGACGAGATGACCCAGGCCGCGCTGGCCGAGCGGATCGGCGTGACCCGGCAGACCATCATCGCCATCGAGCAGGGTCGCTACTCCCCCTCGCTGGAAATGGCCTTCCGGATCGCCCACGTGCTCGGCGTACGGCTCGACGAGGTGTTCCAGTATCCCGAGGAGGCATCGTGAAGGCCATCGTGCACGACACTTACGGCCCGCCGTCCGCGCTCCAGCTCCGCGACGTCGACCGCCCCGCCGTCGGCGACCGCGAGGTGCTCGTACGGGTTCACGCGGCCGGCGTCGACCCGGGAGTGCTGATCTTCCTGGAGGGACGTCCCTACCTGGTACGACTCGCGTCCGGGCTGCGCCGACCCCGGGTGCCGGTCCTCGGCCGGGACGTGGCCGGCGTGGTGACCGAGGTCGGTGCCCGGGTGACCCGCTTCCGCCCCGGCGACGAGGTGTACGGCACCTGCCTGCGCGGGTCGTACGCCGAGTTCGCCGCCACCCACGAGCGGCGGCTGGCCGGCAAGCCGACAAACCTGACCTTCGCGCAGGCCGCCGCCGTGCCCGTCTCCGGGATGACCGCCCTGCGCGCGGTCCGCGACACCGGTCAGGTACGCCCAGGTCACCGGGTGCTTGTCATCGGCGCCTCCGGCGGGGTCGGTTCCCAGGCCGTCCAGATCGCCAAGGCGTACGGCGCGACCGTCACCGGCGTCTGTGCCCCCACGAAGACCGACTTCGTCCGCTCCCTCGGCGCCGACGACGTCCTCGACTACAGCCGCGAGGAGATCGACCGGGACGGCCCGGTGTACGACGTGGTCATCGACACCGGCGGAAACCGTCCACTGTCGCTGCTGCGGCGCGCGCTCACCCCGCGCGGCACGCTGGCCCTGGTTGGCGGGGACTGGACCCGGGGCCGGCTGCTCGGTGGGTACGGCCGGCAGATGTTCGGGGCGCCACTGCTGTCGACCGTCGTCGGCCACCGGCTGCGCGCCGTCAGCGCCCAGGAGCGCATCGAGGATCTTGACGAACTGCGTGCCCTCATCGAATCCGGCGCGCTCACCCCGTCGGTCGACCGCAGCTTCCCGCTCGCGGAAACGGGAGACGCGCTACGCCATTTCACCGACCGGCACCCGGCCGGCAAGGTGGTGGTCGCCGTCACCCACCCCGACGATTAGTCAGCCGCCCGCCTGCCACACCGTCCACAGGCCGTACAGGGCCGCGACGCCCAGCGCCACGGTGCCCAGCGCCACCGACCGGCGGTACTGCTCGCCCGGACGGACCCGGACGGCGACGACGACAGCCACGTAGAGCACCGCCACGATCGTCGTCCAGACCCATGCGGCCGAGATCCGTGCGTCGACCCGACAACCGGCCGGAGCCGGGTGCACCGCGGGGCACACGTCGACGCGCGGCACGGCCAGGTACCAGAAGCCGGCCCAGGCCAGGAGTGCGACGACGCTCGCCACGGCGACCGCCTGCCAGGGTCGGACACCTGCGAGCACCGCGACCTCCTCCACGCTCCGAAGGCGGCAAGCGTACCGGTCAGGGATCGGCAGGCCGCAGACGGCACCGCCCGCCGCCGACGGTTGGTGATCGTCGGCGGCGGGCGGGCGAGCCTGGCCCGGTCAGTCGACGCCGAATTCCATCGCGGCGCGGTCGAGCGCCTCGTCCTCCGCCGACGGGACGCCCCGGGAGGCGATCGCCTCCGCACCACCCTCCGGCATCGCGCCGATCAGCCCGGTCGAGGCGGCCTGCGCGGCGCCGACCACCCGCTGCGGAGCACCGCCGACCATGCCCAGCTGCGCGTACTGCTCCAGCTTGGCCCGCGAGTCGGCGATGTCGAGGTTGCGCATGGTGAGCTGACCGATGCGGTCGGCCGGACCGAAGGCCGAGTCCGTCGTACGCTCCATCGACAGCTTGTCCGGGTGGTAGCTGAAGGCCGGCCCGGTGGTGTCCAGGATCGAGTAGTCCTCACCTCGGCGCAGCCGCAGCGTCACCTCGCCGGTGACGGCCGTGCCGACCCAGCGTTGCAGCGATTCGCGCAGCATCAGCGCCTGCGGGTCGAGCCACCGCCCCTCGTACATCAGCCGACCCAGCCGGCGACCCTCGTTGTGGTAGTTGGCCAGGGTGTCCTCGTTGTGGATGGCGTTGACCAACCGCTCGTACGCGGCGTGCAGCAGCGCCATGCCGGGTGCCTCGTAGATGCCCCGGCTCTTGGCCTCGATGATCCGGTTCTCGATCTGGTCGGACATGCCCAGCCCGTGCCGGCCGCCGATGGCGTTGGCCTCCAGCACCAGGTCGACAGCGCTGCCGAACTCCTTGCCGTTGATGGTCACCGGCCGACCCTGGTCGAAGCCGATCGTCACGTCCTCGGTGGGGATCTCCACGGTCGGATCCCAGAACCGGACGCCCATGATCGGGTTGACCGTCTCGATGCCGGTGTCGAGGTGTTCGAGGGTCTTCGCCTCGTGGGTGGCGCCCCAGATGTTGGCGTCGGTGGAGTACGCCTTCTCGGTGCTGTCCCGGTACGGCAGGCCCCGCGCCAGCAGCCACTCCGACATCTCCTTGCGACCACCGAGATCGCTGACGAAGTCGGTGTCCAGCCACGGCTTGTAGATCCGCAGTTGCGGGTTGGCCAGCAGGCCGTAGCGGTAGAACCGCTCGATGTCGTTGCCCTTGAAGGTCGAGCCGTCGCCCCAGATCTGCACGTCGTCGGAGATCATCGCCCGTACCAGCAGCGTTCCGGTGACGGCCCGACCCAGCGGCGTGGTGTTGAAGTACGCCCGACCGCCCGAGCGGATGTGGAAGGCGCCGCAGGTCAGCGCGGCCAGCCCCTCCTCGACCAGGGCCGCACGGCAGTCGACCAGACGGGCGACCTCGGCGCCGTAGCTGAGCGCGCGATCGGGCACCGAGGCGATGTCGGGCTCGTCGTACTGGCCGATGTCGGCGGTGTAGGCGCACGGGATGGCGCCCTTGTCGCGCATCCACGCGACCGCGACGGAGGTATCGAGGCCACCGGAGAAGGCGATGCCGACACGTTCACCAGTGGGCAGGGAGGTCAGAACCTTGGACACAAGGAAGAGTATGCACCAGCGCGCATACCCATGCAAGCCGGATGGCGGGGAAGGCAGCCTGTTCACCGTCCGGCTACCGGATGCCGAGGCGGGCGCGGGCGGACGGGCGGGATCGGCGACCGGGTGAATATTCGGTGGCCGACGCCAACGATCGAGCAGCAGGCTGCTGACATGGATGTCGACCCGCTGCTGACCCAGGCCCGGCAGTTGTGGATCGAGCTGGCCGGCGCGCCGGTCGCCTTTCCCACCCGGGGTGTCGCGGTGGTGGCCTCGGCTGAGTCGTCGACGTGTCCGCCGGGCTGGGTCGGCATCGTCGCCCTGGGTGACGCCGCGATCTGCACCGTGCCGACGGATGACCTGGTTGGCGTCGTGACGCGGGCCTGTCACATGCTCCCGGTCGCGGCGCTGACCGACCCCGAGCGACTGGCCGCCGTGCTACCGGTCACGCAGGTGCTGGGTCCCGCCACGCTCGCCTACTGCGACGACCACAGCTACCGACCGCAGCGGCGACAGCCGATTGAACAGCTACCCGTCCATCACCCGGATCTCGTCGACTTCCTGGCGTCGGTCCCGGCCGAGGACGCGGCGGAGTGCGGACTGACCGACATCACCTCTGCCGCGTACGTCCTGCGCGCCGGAACGGCCATTGTCGCGGCGGCCGGCTACCGGCACTGGCCGCGCCGGGTGGCCCACCTGAGCGTGCTGACCGCGCCGAGCCGGCGGGGACGCGGCCTCGCCCGTGCCGTCGCCGGAGCGGCCACGGCGGACAGCCTGGCCGACGGGTTGGTGCCCCAGTGGCGGGCCCGACCAGCAGCCTCCCGTCGGGTGGCACGCGCGCTCGGTTTCCGCGAGCTTGGCGCCCAGCTCAGTGTGCGCGTCGGCGGCAGCGACCAGACGCGACTCGGTCCAGGATCGAACACCACGGCGCCATAGGCGAACGCGGCGTCCGGCGGGACCGTGGCGGGCACCCGTTCGGATCGGCGGCGAAAATCACGCGCCGCGCAGGCGGGCTCGTGCGATCGTGGCCCGATGCCGCAACCGGTTCTGCGTACCGATCGTCTGCTGCTGGTCCCGCTCGCCGACCGGCACCTCGACCTGGAGGTCGAGTTGGACTCCGACCCGGAGGTCCTGCGCTACCTCTACGGTCGGGCCCGCACCCGGGACGAGGTGGTCACCTCGCACGCCGACCGGATGGTCCTGGCCGACAAGGTGGACGGCCTCGGCTACTGGATGGCGTTCGGCACCGACGGCGGGGTGCGCGGTTCGACGCCGCCGGAGGTCGAGGACGACGGCGAGTTCGTCGGGCTGATGATGCTCCCGCCGGCGCACGGCCCCGACCAGCCGGACGATCCGGCCGTCGCCGAGCTGGGCTACCGCATCCTGCGCCGACACTGGCGCCAGGGTCTGGCCAGCGAGGCCTCCCGGGAACTGCTGCGGCACGCCTTCGACACGGTCGGTCAGCGCCGGGTCATCGCCCAGACGATGGCCGTGAACACCGGGTCCCGCCGGGTGATGGAATCCGTCGGCCTGCGCTACGTCCGCACCTACTTCCCGTCCTGGGACGATCCGCTGCCCGGAACGGAACAGGGTGAGGTCGAGTACGCGATCACGCGCGAAGAGTGGCGGGCCGCCCGACGCCGGTGAGGCGGACGGCCCGCAGCGGCACTATGCCGAGGACTGGGGCGTCGACATCGTCGTACCGGCCCGCAGGCCCGCCAGCGCGCCACTCCAGGCCACCAGTTGGTCGAGCATCATGTTCACCGAGCCCTCCTGGTGCGGACCGGGCCGGAACGCGGTGAAGTTCTCGAAGTCGGTGAACAGCGAGAGCGCCACCTGCGCCCGTACGTCGGCCATCTGCAACTCGGCCACCACCAGCCGCAGGTGCTCCACGGCGCGGGCGCCGCCGACGCTGCCGTAACTGACGAACCCGGCCGCCTTGTTGTTCCACTCGGCGTAGAGGAAGTCGATCGCGTTCTTCAACGCCCCGGACGTGGAGTGGTTGTACTCCGGCGTCACGAAGACGTACCCGTCGAACGATGCGATCTTCTCGGCCCACCGCAGCGTGTGTGGCTGCGTGTACTGACCGAGTGACGGGGGCGTCATCTCGTCGAGGTGCGGCAGGTTGAAATCCAGGAGATCCACGAGTTCGTACTCGGCGTCGACCCGCTGCGCGGCGATGTCGTACACCCAGCGCGCCACGGTCTCCCCGTGCCTCCCCGGGCGAGTGCTTCCGATGATGATGCCGATCCTGGTCATTGCGGTCCCCTCCGCTCCTGGGCTGGCGAGCGCGGGCGATTACCCGCTCTGCCGCATCCCGAACGGATCCGACTCCCCGACCTCACCGCGTTGATCATGGCGCGGCGGGCGCACGCCGCTGCCGTGCGGACCGGGTTAGGGTGGGGTTGCCGCTGGCATCCCAGTCGAGCCGTGGCACTCAGCTCAGTCCGGAGGACGCGCGATGGAGGGCATCGACCCCGAGGTACCGCCGAGCGGGCCGGGCTGTGCCGACTGCACCTCGGCCGAGCCACCGAGCTGGTGGTTCCACCTACGGCGGTGCGGCCAGTGCGGTCACATCGGATGCTGTGACTCCTCGCCGAACCAGCACGCCAGCGCGCACCATGCCGCGACCGGGCACCGGTTCGTCCGCAGCTTCGAACCGGGCGAGGAGTGGTTCTGGGACTACCACGAGCAGGTGCTCTACGACCAGGGGCCGACGCTCGTGCCACCCGTCAGCCGTCCACCCGAGCAGGGCGCACCCGCCCCGGCCGACCGGGTGCCCGCCGACTGGAAACGGCACCTGCACCGCTAGCGCCCTGGTCCGCGGCGATCATGCGGTGCCGAGGCTGACCGGGGTGTGTGCGGCGCGGGCGGCGTCCCGTAACGCGGCGACCGCCATCCGCGCCGCCGGTGTGTGCTCGACCGCGTCGTGCACCACCACGTGGATGGACCGGGTCGGCGTCGGGCGGAGCAGTCGGACGCAGCTCACGCCCTCCGGCAGGTGTGCCGCGCCGAGCGCGGGCAGCACCGTGAGACCGATGCCGGCGGCGACGAAGGCCAGCGCCGTCCGGTAGTCGTGCGCCTCGACCCGGAAGGCCGGGCTGAAGCCGGCGGCGGTGCAGGCTTCGAGGAGGTTCGCGCGGCACCAGCCCCGGGCGAAGTCGTTGTCGACCCACCGCTCGTCGGCGAGGTCGGCCAGGTCCGCCTCCTCCTGGCCGGCGAGGCGGTGCCCGGCCGGCACCACGGCGACGTACGGGTCGTCGAGAAGGTGGTGGGCGGTGAAGCCCGACCCGGGGTCGAAGCCGCTGCCCGCCACGACCACCTGGACGTCGGCGCGCTCCTCCCGGCTGTCCGGGATGTGTTCGCGCAGTTGCAGGTCGAGTCGCACCCCGGGGAGTTCGGTGAGAATGCCCCGCACCACGTGCGGCATCCACGCCGCACCAACCGACGCGAAGTACGCGATGGACAGCGCGCCGGTGCGGCCGGTGCGCAGATCCGCGATGAGCGATTCGGCAGCACCGACCCGGGCGAGCACCCGATCTGCCTCGGCGGCCAGGGCGTGCCCGGCGGCCGTGGGCCGCAGGCCGCGCCCAGCTCGGGCGAGGAGGGTGAGGCCCGTCTCGCGTTGCAGCGCGGTGAGGTGCTGGCTGACGGCGGAGGAGGTGTAGCCGAGGTTGGCGGCGGCGGCCTGGACCGACCCGGAGGCCACGACGGAACGGAAGACCCGGAGGCGGTGAACGTCGAGCACGGCACAACAATAAAGCGCGACTAAAGTGTTGTGAAGAAACAGTCGCTGGTGCTGAATCTTCGGGCGGCCGAGAATCGCCTCATGAGCAGCCCTTCGATGACCGAGCCCGCCGCACCGATCCGGACCGTCCCCGAGCAGACCGGCACCGCGTACACCCGGCGCGGGGAGCGGCCCCGGTCCTGGCCGACCGTCGCTGCCGCCGGGACCACGGTTCTGCTGTGGGCCTCGGCGTTCGTGGGCATCCGCTTCGCCGGGCACGACTACTCCCCCGGCGCCATGGCACTGGGCCGCATGGTGGCGGCGTCCGCCGCGCTGAGCGTGTTCGTCGCGGTCATCGCCAGACTCCGGCGAGCGCCGAGATCCGCGCCACGCCCGGGTGGCCTGCCTCGTGGTGGCACGCTGGGGCTCGTCGCGCTCTGGGGGGTGGCCTGGTTCGGCGGGTACAACGTGGCGCTCAACGCCGCCGAGCGGCTCGTCGACGCCGGGACGGCGGCCCTGCTGGTGGCCGTCGCGCCCATCCTCGTCGCGGTGGCCGCGGTCCTCGTCCTGGGCGAACGGCTCACCGGCCGGCTCGGTGTCGGGGTGGCGGTCGCCTTCGTGGGTGTCGCCCTGATCGCGGCCAGTGGCTTCACCGGGCACGCCGACAAGCTCGGCGTAGCGTTGGCGGTGCTCTCCGCCCTGCTGTACGCCTTCGGCGTACTGCTCCAGAAGCGCCTCCTGGCGCGGATGGACGCACCGACGATGACCTGGCTCGGTGCGCTGGCCGGGACGGCCGCCCTGCTGCCGTTCGCCCCCACCCTGTTGGAGGAACTCGCCGCGGCCCCGCCACCGGCCACCCTGGGCGTGTTGTTCCTGGGCGTGTTCCCGACCGCGATCGGCTTCCTGACCTGGGGTTACGTGCTGTCTCGCTGGACGGCGGGGCGCACCACCGCCGCCACCTACCTGGTTCCGCCGGTGACCGTCCTGCTGTCCTGGACGCTGCTGGGTGAGGTACCGGCACCGCTGGCTCTGTTGGGCGGCGCGCTCTGCCTGACCGGCGTGGTGTTCGCGACGCGGCGCTGAGGCCGGCCGGTGCGGGCCGACTCCCGGACGATCTCATCGAGGAAGGTACGCGCCGACGACCGACGCGTACCTTCGTCGTTGGCTCCCTCGCCGCCCGGACCTGTCCCGCCTGCCCCGGACTGCTGGGTGTGCGGGCCCTGTCGAGCTGACGGCACAGACGGATCACCGGGCCGCAGACTGTGCCGTACCCGCGTCGGCGTGGGGCTTCCCACCGTCAGCACCGGTACGGCTACCGTCGGTCCGTGACCTGGACCGAACCTTCCGTCTGGTACGCCAACCTGCCTGCCTTCCACGCCTCCGCCGGAGCCCTGATCACCAACCCGGCCGGCGACGTCCTGCTGGTCAAGCCCCGCTACCGCGACCACTGGGCGTTCCCGGGCGGCGGCGTGGAGGCGGACGAGTACCCGCACCACGCATGCGCCCGGGAGGTCCGCGAGGAGCTGGGCCTCACCCTGCCCATCGGTGACCTGCTCGTGGTGGACTGGGCACCACCCGAGGGGCCGCGCCTGCGTGCCCTGGTCCACTTCACCTTCGACTGCGGCACGCTCAGCGGCTCCGAGCGTTTCGAACTGCCCGACGACGAACTGACCGAGGCTGCCTTCTGCCCACCGGCTGAAGCCGAGCAGCGCCTCCCCGTCGGCGTGGCCCACCGGGTGAGCGCCGCCGTCCACGCCCGATCCAGGCAAACGCCGATCTATCTTCCCGCCGCCGTCAGCCTCGCAGCGGCCGATCGAGCAACCACCAGCAAAGCGTCTGACCGGCGGGAAGCACTGGACTCATGAGCGAGAGCCAAGGAGACACACCGCCCTGCGCCTGCGCGTCACGGAACGCAGCAGGATCCCGACGCCGATAGCGGCTACCACACCGACCGCGAGAGTGCGGCTCCGACCGTCGGTTGAAGACGCGAGCTCCGGCGGGCTCGGAACCGTAGCGGGCACCGTCGACAGGACAGACGACCGGGCCGCGCGATCGCATTCATCGGAGAGGATGGCGACGAACTTCCTCCGTCGGCGGGAACTGTAGTACGACTGGCCGTTGACCTCCCACCACTCGCGCGCCACCGCCGACTCGAACAACCGCCTCGCCACAACGTGCAGTGTGTCCTCCCGCATCTCCGCGAGATCCCACACCATCGCCCAGTGGCTGACGAACAGGTTGGCGTACACCTTTAGGTGGTTGTCCGGGTCGGCAAGCGCTGCGGATCCGTCCACATAGAGGTACTCGGGATTGTCGAGTGCCAGCTTGACGATGTCGAACTGCCGCTGCCGGATCGAGTGAAGCTGACTGATCCGATTCAGGCTGCTCTGCATCAGTAGAGAGGCCGACACACCGACCAGGGCGAGCCCGGAGAGGACCGCCGACGTGCCGCCGTACGCCTGGCCCATGTCGGACAGATGGCTCCACTGCACGGGTAGGTCCGCCAGCCACGTCATGGCCAGCGGCGACAGCCCGATCAACCCGACGGCCAGAGCCACCAGCAGGGGAACCAACATCCTGCGAGCCCACCGCTTCGACGCCGACCAACTGGACATGCCACTCCCCGATGATCACCAGATCCGGCTCCCCCACGTCTGAGCATGGAGTAGCCGCGCAAGTTCATCGATGGATTTGGCATCCGGATCCACAGCGGTCCGATGAGCACCTGACCGTGAGTCGCCCTTACCGGATCACCTGTCCGGGCCGCCGGCAGCGCCGTCGCAAAAGTCGAGGACGAAGGTCCGCCAAGCCGGACGGTCGAAGGCGAGCATCGGGCCCGCCGGGTCCTTCGAATCCCGCACCAGTATCTGCGCGCAGGTACCAGCCACCTCGACGCACTCCTGCGTCAACGTGCTCCGGCTGCTCTTGATCCACACGATTTCGGAGTCAGCCATCTGTCGAACCCCCATAACAATCGAATTCGGATAGACCATCTACCTGCCAACGAGATCCGAGACGATGCGAATCGCACCGCTTGTCCGCGCCGACCAGCATCCGTCCTGCCCCGGCTCACCCTGTCGCTCAGGCCACGACAGTCGACATCGCCTGGTCACGACCGCATTCGATGACCGCGACAGCCACCTTGAGGAGGAGCCGCGACAGCCACCTTGAGGAGGAGATCCGTCGCGGAGAGCACCACCAGGGTGTCGCGGTCGCGCCAAGGGCAGCGACGGGCGCCAGACCGGTCGTAGACTCCCCCGGGCTGCGCGCGGCAGGGCAACACCGATTCGGGAAGGACGTCCGTGGCGAGCGACGAGCACGAAGCGGACGAATTCTCCCCTGCCAATTGGCGCAGCAACAACCGTCGGATCTTGATTCTGGGGGTCGTGACGGTCGTGGTAGTGGTGGTGGCGGGTCTGACCGTCTGGACCACCCGACGGGCAGCGAAGACGGATGACATCCCCAGCGGTCTAACCACTTCAGTGCCCGTCACATTCGACCTCGGCCACCGGTTGCTCCGCCTCGGCTTTCTACCTGGCCCCGTCCGCAGGGCCACCTACACCATCGAGCCCGGCGTGCACCGACTTGAGGTCAACGGATCACTCGATGGCGCTTCGACCACTGAGGAGGAGGACACCTTCTCAGACGAGTACGCCTGGCACGTCGAGATTTGGATGGCAGCGCGAGGCGCCGACGTCCACAGCTTCGTTCCAGTGGACGAAGACTCGGGCAAGGAGGGCATTCCCCGTGAACGGGTCACGCCAATACACGGTCGTCCCGCCTTCCAGGCCATGTCGGACCAGAACCGGGTGCTGGCCTGGGAGTACGCGCCGGACGCGTGGATGCGAATGAGGCTGGGCACGATCAGCAACGCCGAGCGTCGCGATGACATGGCACGTCAGGTGGCCGAGGGCCTTCGCTGGGAAACCACGCCACGGCCCCTGCCGTTCAAGGTGGCGGGCCTGCCCGACGGTGCCGTGCTTCAGAGCACGTACCTGTACTGGGACGCGGAACGACCCATGAACGCCTCCGCCGACTACCTCGTGGCGCCGGTCAAGAACATCCACGAGTATCCGGGCCCTGTCATCACGGTCGGTGTCAGCACGAAGAGCCTGGTCCGCGCCAGGTACAACGACGACGTCACCGTGTCGGGCCGGTCCGCCACCGCATCCGAATCCCGGGGCAGGGGCACGTCAGGGATCTACCGGGTGGCGCAGCTGCCCTGTGGGTGCGGCGAGTGCGTCGCGGAGCTGCTGATCGCCCCGGACGCTACTGCCGCTGTGGGGGACCGGGACGACGCGCTGAAGCTGGCAGCCTCGATCCGGCTGGTGAAGGGCCACGAGGATCCCGCCCGGTGGCGCTTCTGGTAGCCGGCGGCCACCGGATCTCGACTCAGAGCGCCACAATGGCAGCCGTTTCCGCCGGTAGCTCGATGCGGTCGCGTTGCACTGTGACGCCGCTGCCGGTGGCCAGCAAGACCCGTCTCGCCACGCCGGGCAGGGTCACCCGCTGGGGCTTGCCGGCCAGGTTCGCCGCGACCAGGCACTTCCCCCGCCGCATCACCAGGAACTGGTCGCCGTGGCGTACGTCGAGGGTGTGCAGGCGGGGGTCGGACAGGTCCGGGCGGGACTTCCGCAGCGCGATCAGGCGGCGGTAGAAGTCGTACATCTCGCGGTGTTCGGGTTTGTCCAGTTCAGCCCAGTCGAGCCGGGACCGCAGGAAGGTCTGCGGGTCCTGCGGGTCCGGCACGTCGCCGGGTGGCCAGCCGTGGGCGGCGAACTCGCTGCGACGGCCGGTGACCACGGCGGCGGCCAGTTCCGGTTCCGGGTGCGAGGTGAAGTACTGCCAGGGAGTCGAGGCGGCCCACTCCTCCCCCATGAACAGCATCGGGGTGAAGGGCGCGGTCATCAGCAGCGCAGCCCCCACCCGCAGCAGAGCTGGCGACAGCGAAGCCGAGAGGCGATCGCCGACCGCGCGGTTGCCGATCTGGTCGTGGTTCTGGAGGTACGCGACGAAGCGGTGGCCGGGGGTGCGCGGGTCGACCGGGCGGCCGTGTTGGCGGTTGCGGAAGGTGGACCAGGTGCCGGTGTGGAAGAAGCCGCCGGTGAGCACCTCCACCAGGCATTCCATGGTGCCGAAGTCGCCGTAGTAGCCCTGCCGTTCGCCGGTGAGCAGGGTGTGCAGGGCGTGGTGGGCGTCGTCGTTCCACTGCGCGTGCAGCCCGTGGCCGCCGGCCTCCCGGGGGGTGATCAGCCGGGGGTCGTTGAGGTCTGATTCGGCGATCAGCGACAGCGGGCGGCCCAGGTGTGTCGAGAGCGATTCGACCTCGACGGTGATCTCCTCCAGCAGGTGCACGGCGCGGGTGTCGGGCATGGCGTGCACGGCGTCCAGGCGCAGCCCGTCGACGTGGTAGTCGCGCAGCCACATGAGGATGCTGTCGATGATGAACCGGCGTACCCCGTCGGAGTGCGGGCCGTCCAGGTTGACGGCCTGACCCCAGGGGGTGTGCCGCTCCCCCACGTAGGGCGCGAACTTCGGCGCGTAGGCCCCGGAGGGCCCGAAATGGTTGTAGACGACGTCGAGGATCACCCCCAACCCCTTGGCGTGGGCGGCGTCCACGAACCGTTTCAGGCCGTCCGGTCCGCCGTAGGGTTCGTGCGGGGCGTACCAGCAGACGCCGTCGTAGCCCCAGTTGTGTTCGCCGTTGAAGGCGTTCACCGGCAACAGCTCGATCATGTCGACGCCCAGGTCGACGAGGTGGTCGAGTTTGCCGATGGCCGCGTCGAAGGTGCCTTCCGGGGTGAAGGTGCCGACGTGCAGCTCGTAGAGGATGCTGCCGGGCAGTTGTCGGCCGGTCCAGGAGCCGTCGGTCCATTCGAACGCCGCGTGGTCGTAGATCCGGCTGGGCCCGTGCACTCCGGCAGGTTGCCACGCCGACCGGGGGTCGGGCAGCGGCTGGTCGTCGTCGTCGAGCAGGAACGCGTAGTCGGGGCCGGGGTCGGGCACCTCGACCCGCCACCAGCCGTCCCGACCGGCCCGCATCTCGTGGTCGGCGGCACCGGGCAGGTGCAGCCGTACCCGTCTCGCCTCGGGTGCCCAGACGGTGAACTCGGTCATGACGCAGCCTCCCGGGTCAGGTGGTGGGCACCAGCAGCGCGACGGGATAGGTGGTCAACAGCTCGGCCAAGCGGACCTGAGAGCCACTGTAGACCCGACCGGTGAACAGGCACGCCATCTCTTTAACGGGTAGTGACAGGGCGGTGTCCCGCCAGCCGCCGGCCGTGGCCAGGCGCAGCGGCAGCCGGGTGGCCACGGCGACCGCGCCGCCCCGGTCGAAGGCCACCGCGTGCCGGGCCGCCGGCCCGTGCACGATGAGCGGCTGGTAGTCGCCGAACAGCTCCGGGTGGTCGCGCCGCGCCCGCAGGGTCCGCGACACCACGAGCAGCTTCGCCGCGCCGCTCTCGTCCACCGCCGGCTGCCAGCCGGCGTCGAGCCGGGCCAGCAGTTCCCGGCGTACGCCGAAGTCGACGGGGCGACGGTTGTCGGGGTCGACGAGGGAGTTGTCCCACAGCTCGGTGCCCTGGTAGGTGTCCGGCACCCCGGGCATGGCCAGTTGCACGAGCTTCTGCCCCAGCGAGTTCGACCAGCCGGGCGGGGTGATCTCGGCGGCGAAGGCGGCCAGCTGCGCGGTGACGGCCGGGTCGTCGTACATCGCGTCGACCAGGGCGTGCATGGCTCGCTCGAAGTCCGGGTCGGGCTCCGTCCAACTGGTCGAGGCCGCCGCCTCCCGGGCGGCCTTCTCCGCGTACGCGTGCAGGCGCTCACGCTCGATCGGCCAGGCACCGACGGCGGTCTGCCACAGCAGGTGCGCCAGGGCGGCGTCGGGCAGCGGCACCGCCGCCATCCAGCCGGTGACCGCCTCGGCCCAGCGCTGCGGCAGCTCGGCGAGGACGGCGAGGCGGGCACGAACGTCCTCGCCCCGTTTCGTGTCGTGGGTCGACAGGGTGGTCATGCTCGCCGGCCAGCGTTCGTGACGGGCGGCGGCGAAGCGGTGGAACCGCCCCGGCAGGGTGCCGAAGTGGGTGGGGCTGCCGCCTACCTCGTTGAGCGCGATGAACCGGCTCCAGCGGTAGTAGGCGGTGTCCTCGACACCCTTGGCCATCACCGCGCCGGTGAACTGCGGGAAGCGGCGGGCCAGCTCGTCGTCGAGGTCGCGCAGCCGGCGGGTGACCGCGTCCAGCGCGCCGGTCAGGTCGGTGCGGCGGCGACCGGCCTCGGCGCGGGCGTTGGCCAGGTGCCGGACGCCGTCGGGCGGGTAGCCGCGGTAGACGGCGAAGGCGGCGGCGAGTTCGGCCAGGGCGGCGCGGGCGGCGTCGGGGTCGACGTCGGGGGCGAGCGCGGCGAGGCGGGTCAGCTCGGCGGCCAGCAGTCGGGTGGCGGCACCGAGCTTGGTGTCGTGGGTCAGGTCGGCCCAGGAGGTGGCCCGGCCGGCGAGACGGGTGTCGAGGGCGGTGAAGTCGGCCTCGGCGTCGCCGTCGACGAAGAGCCCGCCGACGGCGTTGAGCGCGTCGTAACCGGTGGTGCCGTCGACCGGCCAGGCCGGCAGTTCCTCGCCGTACTCCAGGATCTTCTCCACGATCAGCCAGGTGTCGGGGGCGGCCTCGCGCAACCGGGCCAGGTAGCCGGCGGGGTCGCGCAGCCCGTCGGGGTGGTCGACCCGGATGCCGTCGACCTCGCCGGCCGCCACCCAGGCCAGGATCAGCTCGTGGGTGGCGGCGAACACCGCCGGGTCCTCCACCCGCAGCCCGGCCAGGCTGGAGACGGCGAAGAACCGGCGGTAGGTCAGTTCGGCGTCGCCGCGTCGCCAGGACACCAGCTCGTAGTGCTGCCGGTCGTGCACCTCGCGGGCGCTGCCGTCGCCGGTGCCGTCGGCGATCGGGAAGCGGTGCTCGTGATAGCGCAGCTCCCCGTCGGCGAGCTTGAGATCGTCGAGGGCGTCGGGGGTGTCGGCGAGCACCGGCAGCAGCAGCCGGCCCCGCTGCCAGTCGATGTCGAACCAGCCGGCGTACGCCGAGGACCGACCCCGGCGCAGCACGTCCCACCAGGCCGGGTTGGCCGCCGGCACGGCCACACCGGCGTGGTTGGGGACGATGTCCACGACCAGGCCGAGGCCGGCGTCGCGCAGCGCCCGCAGCAGCCGCTGCCGGCCGGCCTCGCCACCGATCTCCGGGTTGACCTGCCGGTGGTCGACGACGTCGTAGCCGTGTGCGCTGCCCGGGGCGGCGGCCAGCAGCGGAGCGCTGTAGAGGTGGGTGACGCCGAGGTCGGCGAGGTAGCCGGCGAGGCCGGCGGTGGTGTCCAGGTCGAAGCCGGGGCGCACCTGCACCCGGTAGGTGGCGGCGACGGACGTGGTGGGCATGTCAGGCCACCCTCTCCAGCACCACCAGGGAGCGGTCCGGCACGCAGAGCGTGCCGCCGGCCTCCACGGTGGTCCTCTTGTCCTGGTCCGGTTCGGCGGTGCTGATCACCAGTTCCCAGCGTTGGCCGAACTCGGCCGGAGGGAGGGTGAAGTCCAGCGGTGCGTCGTGGGCGTTGAAGCAGAGCCAGAAGGAGGCGTCGTGGTGGCGTTGGCCGTACTGGCCGCGTTCGCGGATGCCCTCACCGTTGACGAAGAGCGCCACCGAGCGACCGAAGTCGTTGCCCCAGTCCTCGCCGGTCATCTCCCGCCCGTCGGGGGTGTACCAGGCCAGGTCGGGCAGTGGCTCGTCGACCTCGCGGCCGTGCACCGGCAGGCCGGTGAAGAAGCGGCGTCGCTGGAACACCTGGTGCTGGCGGCGGAACTCGACGAGTCGGCGGGTGAAGAAGAGCAGTTCGGTGTCGGCGTTGTCCCAGTCGATCCAGGCCAGTTCGCTGTCCTGGCAGTAGGCGTTGTTGTTGCCCCGCTGGGTGCGGCCCAGCTCGTCGCCGTGGCCGATCATCGGTACGCCCTGCGACAGCAGCAGGGTGGCGATGAAGTTGCGGCGCTGCCGGGTGCGCAGGCCGAGTACGCCCGGATCGTCGGTGTCGCCCTCGACGCCGCAGTTCCAGGAGCGGTTGTGGCTCTCGCCGTCGCGGTTCTCCTCGCCGTTGGCCTCGTTGTGCTTGTCGTTGTACGAGACCAGGTCGTTGAGGGTGAACCCGTCGTGGCAGGTGACGAAGTTGATGCTGTGGAAGGGGCGGCGGCCGTCGTCCTGGTAGAGGTCGGCGGAGCCGGAGATGCGGGAGGCGAATTCGGCGAGGGTGGCCGGCTCGCCGCGCCAGAAGTCGCGGACGGTGTCGCGGTACTTGCCGTTCCACTCGGTCCACTGCGGCGGGAAGTTGCCGACCTGGTAGCCGCCGGGGCCGACGTCCCACGGCTCGGCGATCAGCTTCACCCGGCTGACCACCGGATCCTGCTGCACCACTTCGAAGAAGGTGGAGAGCCGGTCCACCTCGTAGAACTCCCGGGCCAGGGTGGCGGCCAGGTCGAAGCGGAAGCCGTCGACGTGCATCTCGGTCACCCAGTACCGCAACGAATCCATGATCAGTTGCAGCGAGTGCGGGCTGCGGACGTTGAGGCTGTTGCCGGTGCCGGTGTAGTCGACGTAGTAGCGCCGGTCTTCCTCGGACAGCCGGTAGTAGCTCGGGTTGTCGACGCCCTTGAAGCTCAGCGTCGGCCCGAGGTGGTTGCCCTCGGCGGTGTGGTTGTAGACCACGTCGAGGATCACCTCGATGCCCGCGGCGTGCAGCGCCTTGACCATGCCCCGAAACTCCTGCACCTGCTGGCCCAGGTGGCCCAGCGCGGAGTAGGCGTGGTGCGGGGCGAAGAAGCCGATGGTGTTGTAGCCCCAGTAGTTGCGCAGACCCAGGTCGGTCAGGCGGTGGTCGTTGACGAACTGGTGCACCGGCATCAGCTCGATGGCGGTGATCCCGAGTCGGGTCAGGTGCTCGATCATCGGGGGTGAGGCGATGCCGGCGTACGTGCCGCGCAGTTCCTCAGGGATGCCGGGCAGCCGCATGGTGAGCCCGCGCACGTGGGCCTCGTAGATGACCGAGTGGTGGTACGGGATGCGCGGCGGCGCGTCATTGCCCCAGTCGAAGTACGGGTTCACCACCACCGACTTCGGCATGAACGGCGCCGAGTCGTCGGTGTTGATCCGCTCGGGCTCACCGTGGGTGTAGTCGTAGACCGCCGGGTCCCACTGCACGTCACCGTCGATGGCCTTGGCGTACGGGTCGATGAGCAGCTTGGCCGGGTTGCAGCGCAGCCCGTTGGCCGGGTCGTAGGGGCCGTGCACCCGGTAGCCGTACCGCTGGCCCGGCCCGATCCCCGGAATGTACGCGTGCCAGACGTACGCGTCGACCTCCCGCAGTTCGACCCGGCGTTCGGCGCCGGTGTCCCACTCGTCGAAGAGGCAGAGTTCGATCTTCTCCGCCACCTCGGAGAAGATCGCGAAGTTGGTGCCCATCCCGTCGTAGGTGGCGCCGAGGGGATACCGCTCGCCCGGCCAGACCTGCATGTCGCTCCTTCGGCCCACATGTCATGAGCGCGCCCGCACCATGAGCGCACCCGCCGGGGCCGCCCGGTGATGCGCGCGGCGGTAATGCCCCGCACGGTCCACCGCCAATCCATCCGATCGGGTGAATGCCCGGTATCCGCCCGACTGATCCGAGATGAACCCTGCGGTGTCGTCGGTCACTGAGGCCCTCTTCGAGGTGCGGGATCGGCCGTCATGACGTTTCCTTGTTCGCGGGCGCGTTGTCCGCGCGCCTACCAGATCCTCGCACCGCCGACGCGTTCACGCGTGTCCGAAACCCAACCCTGCCCTCTCGCCGCCACCGATGTCGGCGCGTTCCTTCCTGCACGGACGGAGACTGACTGTGACGACCCTGCGGGTGGGCGGACGTACCGCCACCGCTCCTGACCGCGTCCACCGCCCCACGCTCACCTCGCGACCCCAGGTCCCGACGCAGTCCGGTCCTGCCGCCGGGTCGCAGGCCCGCCGCATCCTGATGCTGTCCTGGGAGTACCCACCGGTGCTCGTGGGCGGTCTCGGCCGGCATGTGCACGCGCTGTCGGTGGCCCTGGCCGCCGCCGGGCACGAGGTCACGGTCGTCACCCGCCACGCCGACGGAGCCCCGCTGGAGGAGTACGTCGACGGGGTGCGCGTCGTGCGCGCCGCCGAGGACCCGGTGACCTTTCCGCTGGCCACCGGCTCGCTGCTGGCCTGGACGATGGCGTTCAACCACACCCTGACCCGGGCCGCGCTACGCGCCGCCGCCACCGGCGGCTACGACGTGATCCACGCCCACGACTGGCTCGTCGCGCACACCGCGATGACCCTGCGCGACCACCTCGACCTGCCGCTGGTCACCACCATCCACGCCACCGAGGCGGGCCGGCACCAGGGCTGGCTGCCCGAGGAGATGAACCGCACCATCCACGGTGTGGAGCACTGGCTGGGCGGCGAGTCGAACCGGGTGATCGTCTGCTCCGGTTACATGCGCGACGAGGTGACCGGCCTGTTCGGCGTGCCGACCGGCCGGGTCGACGTGGTGCCCAACGGCGTCGAGCCGCACCGCTGGCGGGTCTCCGCCGCCGCTGTGGCGAAGGCTCGTGCCCGGTTCGCCGGGGACGGCCCGCTTGTCACCTTCGCCGGCCGGCTGGTCTACGAGAAGGGCGTGCAGCACCTGATCGCCGGGCTGCCCCGGCTGCGGGAGCGGCACCCGGGACTGCGTGCGGTGATCGTCGGCGACGGCCCGTACCGGGGTGAACTGGAGGCCCACGTGCACCGGCTCGGCCTGGCCGGCGCGGTCAGCCTGCCCGGTTTCCTCGGCGGCACCGACCTGCCCGCGGTGATGGCCGCCTCGGACTGCTTCGCCGTGCCCAGCATCTACGAGCCGTTCGGCATGGTCGCCCTGGAAGGGGCCGCCGCCGGTGCGCCGCTCGCGGTCGCCGAGACCGGCGGGCTCGCCGAGATCGTCGAACCGGGCGTCACCGGCGTGACCTTCCGGCCGCACGATCCGGACGCGCTCACCGACGCGGTGCACACCCTGCTCTCCGACGCCGAACGCGCCCGGACGCTGGCCCGCCGGGCCCGTGCCATGGTGCACGATCAGTACGGCTGGGCGGCCATCGCCAGCCGGACCGCCTCGACGTACGCCTCGGCGATCGCCCAGGCACCGACGTTCACCGCCGACCGCGCGGCGCGGCAGATGGCCCACGGGCGGGCGCTGCCGGCGATCCCGGCGGGCAACCTGCTCGCCGCCGCCGGCCTGCGCTGAGCGTCCTCCCCGTCAACGCGCTCGCGGTCGCCCCGCCCCGACCCACGACCGGGTCGGGGCGCCGACCCAACCCGGTCGGGGTGGGCGGCTATCTTGGCCCCAGGCCGGTCTTCCCATCGAGCAGCTCGCGAACCACGTCGAGATGACCCGCGTGGCGTGCGGTTTCCTCGATCATGTGGAGAACGACGCGCCGCAGGTCGGTGACCTCGTGTCCGAGCTGACCCGGGTGTCGCCCGCGTACCGGCGCGGACAGCGGGGTGGCGGCGAGGACGGCGTCGGACCGCTCGCACTGGGCCTGGTAGAAATTCAGCACCACCGACGGCGGTCGGGGTGTGGTCAGCGGAGCGTGGTCGTCGTCGGGCCAGGCCACCGGGTCGGCCGAGCCGATCACGATCTCCTGGAACCAGTGCCGCTCGGCGTAGCCGAGGTGCTCCACCAGGCCCAGCGGCGTCCATCCGGAGGGCAGCACGGCGGTGGTCAGGGCTGTCACGTCGAGCCCTTCGATGATCGCGAGGACGCTGGCCCGCTGCGCCTGCAGGAACATCGACAGTGCGGTCTTCTCCCCGTCACCCATTCCGGGCACCCCTTTCCCCGTCGGCTCGTGCACGTCGGGACGAGCCAGCCGGATCGGCTCCGGCGGATGCCGGACGGTAACAAGCACGACCGACATCGTCCGCTCACGACCTCCGGGACCCGCCCGCCGGCCACTGCATCCGTCACCCGTCCATCGACACAGGGCCTAGTCCAGCAACCAGCGGTGCAGTTGGGTGCCGTAGGGGGTCAGGGCCAGGACCGCCGCCGCGCACCACAGGGCCGTGCCGACGGTGAGCCAGCGGAACGCCGGCCGATCGCCGACCCGCCCGGTGCGGACCAGGGACACCAGCCCGAGGAGCACGGCCACCGCGGCGAGCGGCTGGACGAACATGGCCACCACGCGGCTGAGTTCGAAGACCCAGAGCAGCGGGTTCCACGCCGAGTCGGGGCCGACAGGTGGAAGCGAGTCCTTCGGATCGCCCAACAGTTCCAGCCGCGGGTCCAGCAGCGCCGGGAGATCACCGGCACGTAGTGCGGCCGCGAGCAGCACACCGAAACTGCCGACCAGCACGGCGGTCAGCATCAGCAGTTGGGCCGCCAGCACCACGCGCCCGCCGAGCGAGAACGGCCGGGCCTGAACCTGCTGACTCATGGGCGCACCGTACCGCTCGCCCGGTGGGCTCGGCAGCCCCGGACCTGACGCCGCCGCCGGTCCGCAGCTGACTGGCAGCATGGTGGACATGGATGTGATGGACGGTGGGGACGTCGACCTGGCGGTGGCCGAGATGATGCGGGTGCTCAGCCCACACGTGTCCCGGGACTGGCGGGAACACCGGGCGGGGACGCTGGAGTGGAGTTGCTGGACGACGGCGGTGCACATCGCCCACGACCTGCTGGCGTACGCCGGTCAGGTCGCGGCCCGCCCGACCGACGCGTACCTGCCGTTCGACCTGGTCGTCCGGGACGACGCCACGCCGCGCGACGTGCTCGCCGTGGTCACGGCCTGCGGGCGGCTGCTGAACGCCGCGGTGAGCGCCGCGGATCCGACCGCCCGTGGCTGGCACTGGGGGCCGACCGACCCGGGTGGCTTCGCCGCGCTGGGGGTCAACGAGACGCTTGTGCACACCTGGGACATCGCCCAGGGGCTCGGGATCGGCTGGCGGCCACCGGCGTCGCTGTGCACGGCGGTGCTCGCCCGGCTCTTTCCGCACGCCCCGGCGGGGGATCCGGTCGACGTGCTGCTCTGGTGCACCGGCCGGACCGAGCTGCCCGGCCATCCCCGGCTGACGTCCTGGGTCCTGAAAGCCGCCCTCGGCTGACCGGCGGTCGGGCACGGCTCGGCGTGCCCGAGCCCGGACCGGTGACAAGTGGCCGCCGCGCCCGCCGTAGCGCCGCCAGACCCGTTCGGACAGTTCATTCTGCCGTTACGATCTTGTATCCGCACTGGTCAGCGTCGCTTCACATCCGACACACTCGCAGGCATCCGGCGGCGGCGAGGTCGAGGAGGACGCGGGTGCGGGTGCTCCTGGTGGAAGATGACCTGCGCGTCTCGGCGGGGCTCGCCTCGGCGCTGCGGCGGCGGGGGCACGACGTGGTCCAGGCGGTGACGGCCGCCGAGGCGGTCGAGGCCGATCCGGTCGATCTCGTGTTGCTCGACATGAATCTGCCCGATCGCGACGGCCTGGAGGTGTGTCGCCGGATCCGCCAGCACGACGAGGGAGTCGCGATCATCGCGGTGACCGCCCGGGCCGAGGAGCACGACCGGGTGGCCGGGCTGCGGGCCGGCGCCGACGACTATGTGGTGAAGCCGTTCTCGATGGTGGAGTTGCAGGCCCGC
Organism: Micromonospora sp. NPDC049891; assembly: GCF_040660295.1. Taxonomy (NCBI): domain Bacteria; kingdom Bacillati; phylum Actinomycetota; class Actinomycetes; order Micromonosporales; family Micromonosporaceae; genus Micromonospora; species Micromonospora sp. NPDC049891. Next base: position 146,989 of record NZ_JBFAML010000011.1, on the reverse strand, counting down.
ATCGAGGCGGTGATGCGTCGTACCGCCCGCACCGCCAGGCCGGCGACCACGTTGCGGGTCGGCGCGCTGCGCATCGACGTGGACGCCCGGCGGGTACGGGTGGGTGACCGCGAGATCGGCCTGTCCCGCAAGGAGTTCGACCTGCTGGTGGCGCTGGCCCGGCAGGCGGGCACGGTGGTGCCCCGGGACCGGTTGCAGCTCGAGGTCTGGCAGACCACCTGGGCCACCCGGCACAACCTCGACGTTCACGTCGCGGCACTGCGCGGCAAGCTCGACGACCCGGGTCTGGTGGAGACGGTACGCGGGGTCGGCTACCGCCTGCGCGTCGGCTGACTGTCCGCTCAGTCGCCGGCAACCTCAGAGCATCCTCAAGAATCCCAGCTCGTGGCCCCGTCGCCGGGCCGGGGCGGGTGTGCTGTGCGTACCCAGCCATCCCTCCTGTTTGGAGATCCCCTTGAGATACAGACGGACAACGGCCGGTGTCTTCTCCGCTCTGCTCGCCGTCACCCTCGCGGCGACCGCGCAACCCGCCCAGGCGACCACGACGGCTCAGCAGGTGGAGCCGAACCAGGTGCAGGGCCTCACCGTCGTCCAGGGCGACGGGTACGCGACCCTGGCCTGGACCCCGGTCGGCGGGGCCACCGACTACCAGATCGAGCGCACCCCCGTCGCCGAGGACGGCAGCGTCACCGGCGCATCCGTGATCGTCGGCGTGTGGCGGCCGAACCGTCAGATCAACAACTCGGAGCCGACCTTCGCCGACGCCGGCTTCGCTCCCGGCAGCCGGTTCCAGTGGCGGGTCCGCGCCCGTCTCGGCAGCACCGCGCAGCCCTACTCCGCGCCGGTGAGCGACGCCACCCGAAGCCACTGGGGCGACCCGGACACGCCCGGCCAGAGCCTGCGTACCCAGTGGGAGAACACGCTCGGCGCGCAGTACACGAACGACGTCAACGAGTACGCCTACACCGCCGCGATCGACGAGGCGAGCGACCGGGTACGCGTGGTCGAGATCGGCCGCACCGTGCAGGACCGGCCGATCAACATGTTCGTCATCGGTCACCCCACCCCGCCGGCCACCCCGGAGGCGGTCGCCGCGACGAACCCGCTGGTGGTCAACTGCAACGTGCACGGCAACGAGCCCGGTGACCGCGAGGCATGCCTGATCATGGCGCGGCAGTTGGCGTTCACCGACGACCCGACCACGCTCGGCCTGCTGTCGAAGACCACCATGCTGATCGTGCCGACGATCAACGGCGACGGTCGGGCGGCCAACAGCCGGGGCAACTCCACCGGCCAGGACCTCAACCGGGACTACTCGCTGATCCGCCAGCCGGAGACCCAGGCGTTCGTGGAGATGGTCCGCGACTACCGCCCGATCGCCAGCTACGACGGTCACGAGTACGGCAACGCCAACACCGGTGACCTGCCGATGCTGCCGCCCCGGCACCAGAACGTGGCGCAGGGGATCTTCGACCAGTCGCAGGACATGATCGAGGGCCACATGTACACCCAGGGCGCCAAGGACGGCTGGTGGGCCTGCCCGTACGGGTGCACCGGCGCCAACGTCGGCCTGAGCGAGGAGACGATCCTGCGCAACACCCTCGGGCTGAAGAACGTGGTCAACTCGCTGCTGGAGCTGCGCAGCTCGGGTGGGCCGACCCGGCCGGACGAGGGCAACACCGCGAACAACCGCCGCCGCAAGACGTACTCGGCGCTGTGGACGTTCCACCAGTTCCTCGCGTACCACGGGGCGAGTGTCGGTGACATCACCGCTGCCCGTGCCGAGGCGATCAGGTTCCAGTCCGCGAACACCGGCCGGATCGTCTTCCGGGGCTCGCGCCCGATCGAGGCGTACCCGGCGCCGCACCCGGGCGACACGCCGCCGCCGCTGGACGCCCCCGGGGAGAACCAGATCCTGGAGCAGCCGCCGTGCGCGTACAAGCTCACCGAGGAGCAGTACCACGGGGCGCGTACCGACGGCCCGACCGGCCGGCAGACCACTGTGGCTCAGCGGCTCGCCGCGCACGGCTGGAAGGTGGTCAAGGTGGCCGGCGGGTACCTCGTACCGCTGTCTCAGCCGGAGCGGGGTCTGGTGCCGCTGCTGCTCGACGGGCAGGCCGCCGAGGGCCTGGTCGCCGGGGAACGGATCGCGCCGACGCTCACCGGCACCCACAACGGTCCACTGACGGTCACCGGAGTGGCGTGCCTCGCCGGCGCCACCGTCCGGGGCCCGGTCCAGGTCCGGCCCGGTGCCACCCTGATCGTCAACGGTGGCTCGGTAAACGGCCCGGTGGACGCCAGCGGGGCGGCCGGGTTCGTGCTGACCGCCGGCACGGTCAACGGCCCGGTGAACGTCACCGGCACGACCGGCCCGGTCCTGCTGGTCGGCAACCGGATCAGCGGCCCGGTCAACGTGGTCAACAGCGCGGGCGCGGCCCCGCTGGTGGCCGGCAACACCGTGAACGGTCCGCTGGGCTGCACCGGCAACGCCGCCGCGCCGGTGAACCTGGAGGTCGCCAACGCGGTAAGTGGCCCGCGGTTCGACCAGTGCGCGCGCCTGTGATCCGCTGAGCCCCACCCCCTCGTACCGGCAGGCCGGACCCGCGCCCGGCCTGCCGGTACGCCCCGACGCAGGAGTGGAGAAACCGTGACCGACACCAACGCTGCGGCCAGCGGGCCGGCGCTGCGCCGGATCCTGCCGATCGCCGGCGCCGCCCTGGCCGCGGTGCTGCTCGTCGTGCTCGGCAGCACGTACGGGAAGGACAGCGGCGCGGCCGACGCCGGGCCGGCCGGGCTCACCGTGACCGGGCCGCTGTGCGACAGGCTGCCCGCCGGCAGCGAACCGGGCAATCCCGCCTTCCTCGCCGACCAACCCGCCGACCAGGCTCTCCAGTGGATTCCCGTCCTCACCACCTTCGAGGCGGCGGTCCGCGCCACCGGCCTGACCGGGGAGCTGACCCGGGAGGTGACCATCCTGGCGCCCACCGACGACGCGTTCGCCGGCAAGTTCTCCCGGACCAATCTCGACGAACTGCTGCTGCGTGACACCGACGAGCTACGCGAGTTGCTGCGCGACCATCTGGTCGCCGGGGCGCTGCCGGTGGCCGACCTGGTCGCCGCCGGCACCGTGACCACCGTCGCCGGCACCAGCCTGACCGTCACCGGCGTGGGGCAGGGCGCCCGCCTCGACGACCAGGCCGAGACGGTGTGCGCCGACTACCGGGCCGGCGGTGCCCGGATCCACGTCATCAACGAGGTGCTCGGCGACCTGCCGACCACGGCGGGTCAGGACGACGACGGCCACCCGGCCCACTGAACGCGTACCCGCCCCGGTCACGACGACGGCCGCCGTACCCGTGATCCGGGTGCGGCGGCCGTCGTCGTGAGGGCTGCGGTCAGGCTGCTCGCGGTCAGCGCTGCTCGACGGGGAGGTAGTCCCGCTCGGCGGCACCTGTGTAGACCTGCCGCGGGCGGCCGATCTTGGTCTCCGGATCATTGATCATCTCGCGCCACTGGGCGATCCAGCCCGGCAGCCGGCCCAGGGCGAACAGCACCGTGAACATCTTCGTCGGGAAGCCCATGGCCTTGTAGATCAGGCCGGTGTAGAAGTCCACGTTCGGGTAGAGCCGCCGGGAGACGAAGAAGTCGTCGGCGAGGGCGATCTCCTCCAGCTGCATCGCGATGTCCAGCAGCGGATCGGGCTTGGCCATCCGGCCGAGCACGTCCTGCGCCGCCTTCTTCACGATCGCGGCCCGTGGGTCGTAGTTCTTGTAGACCCGGTGGCCGAAGCCCATCAGCTTGACGCCGTCCTCGCGGTCCTTGACCTTGCGGACGAACGACTGCACGTCGCCGCCGTCGGCCTGGATCCGCTCCAGCATCTCCAGCACCGCCTGGTTGGCGCCGCCGTGCAGCGGGCCGAACAGCGCGTTGACGCCGGCCGAGACCGAGGCGAACAGGTTGGCGTTGCTGGAGCCCACCAGCCGCACCGTCGAGGTGGAGCAGTTCTGCTCGTGGTCGGCGTGCAGCACGAAGAGCATGTCCAGCACCCGGGCGATGACCGGGTCGACCTCGTACGGCTCCGCCGGCACGCCGAACGTCATCCGCAGGAAGTTCTCCACGTAGCCGAGGGAGTTCTCCGGGTACAGCAACGGCTGCCCGATGGCCTTCTTGTACGCGTACGAGGCGATGGTGGGCACCTTCGCCATCAGCCGGACCGTGGACATCTCCACGTGCTCGGCGTCGAACGGGTCGAGGCTGTCCTGGTAGAAGGTGGAGATGGCGCTGACGGCCGAGGAGAGCACCGCCATCGGGTGGGCCTCCCGGGGGAAGCCGTCGAAGAAGCGCCGCATCTCCTCGTGCAGCAACGAGTGCCGGCGGATCCGCTCGGTGAACTCGGTCAGCTGCTGGGTGGTCGGCAGCTCACCGTAGATCAGCAGGTAGGAGACCTCCAGGAAGGAGCTCTTCTCGGCCAGCTGCTCGATGGGGTAGCCACGGTAACGCAGGATGCCCGCGTCGCCGTCGATGTAGGTGATCGCGGACGAACAGGCGGCGGTGTTGACGAACCCCGGGTCGTACGTCGTCAGCCCGGTTTCCTTCAGCAGCTTGCCCACACCGATTCCGGCGGGGCCCTCGACCGCGGAATGTACCGGCATCGACAGCTGCCCGCCGGGGTGATCGAGCTTGACTTCCGTCATGTGGTTCCTCGCTTCGCCGGCAGATCTACGTTGAATTGCCTTCGCTTCTACCGTAATTGCGGTTGCGGCGACACCGCCGCTCGTGGTTCGGCGGTGAGGCATGCGTCACCCGATTCCCGACCGGAGCGCGGGGAAACCCCGACGACCGGGACGGACGGGCACGAAAGGCATACGTAGCGTGCAACCAGGCGGGCGAACGGGACCGTGATCGGGGACCGGAACGCCCTGGCCGGACGGACGGGCCCGACCGGTCAGGAGATCGACAGCTGGCGCAGCCCGCCGTCGTGGCCGACCAGGTAGAGGTCGAGGCGGTTGGCGCCGGCCTGGAAGAGCCGGTCGTCGGCGAGCAGCGCCGCGAAGCGCCGGCCGCCCGGATCCGGAGCGACCACCGGGACCACCGCCGCGACGGTGCCGTTGACGGCCACCGCCAGTTCGGTGCCATCGGCGACGTCGTCATCGACGGTGCCCCAGATCATGCCGGGCAGCACACCCTCGTCGGGATCGACGGCGCGGAAGGCGTCCAGTCCACCGACCCGGGCGGTGCCCCCGGTCGGCATCGCGCCCACGGCGGTGCCGAGCAGCCGATGCGGGGCCGCCGGTGGCGGCGCGGACGGTACTCCGCCGCTGATCGGCATCGGTTGCGACGGCCGGTCGTAGAAGACCTTGCCCGCGTCGGTGCGGGGTGCCTGGCGGGCGGAACGACCGTCGACCCGCCAGGGCAGCCGGATGGCGGCCTCGTCGGCGACGGTCGGCAACAGGTCGACGTGCTCCCAGTTGCGGTCGTCGATCTGCCCACTGCGCTGGCCGGGTGTCTTGACGAACAGCGGCACCCAGGCCACCTCGTCGGCGGCGGCTCGGATCGCGTCCTCGCCGCGCCCCTGAACACCCTTCGTGAAACTGACGCCGTGATCGGCGGTGACCACCACGAGCGCCTCGTCCCAGAGTCCGCTGGCGCGCAGGGTACGCATCGTCTCGCCGATCAGCCGGTCGGTGTAGCCGAGCTGGGCGAGATGCCGGGCGCGGGCCAGGTCCACCCAGCCGTCACCCTCGTTGGGGAAATCCTCCGGGGCCTCGTACCGCGCCCCGGAGGGCAGGAACGCCCACGGTGAGTGGGGCATCAGCAGGTGCAGGAAGTGCAGGGTCGGTCGCGACGACGGGGTCAGACCGTTGAGGAAGCTGGTGAACCGGGCCGGCTGGTTGACGTTGAGGCTGTCCCATCGGAACTTCGGGTCGGTCGGCACCGGCTCGGCGGCGTCGATGCCGGCCTCCTCGGCGGTGCGCTCGCGATAGGAGTCCTCCGGGTCGATCCGACTGTCGTGCGGCGCGGTGACCTGACGCAGCAGCCCGCCCGTCTCCCGCACCAGCACGCCGATCCCCTGTTCCGGGGTGACCGGCTGCTCACAGCGGCTCGGTGGGCAGAGCCGGGTGATGCTCTCCTCGGCGCGGATGTCGTACAACCCGCCGAAGGCGGTGAAGAGGTTGTCCGGGTAGTGCGAGTAGTGCGGCGCGAACGACTCCGCCGGGTAGCGGCCGGTCAACATCGCCGGCAGCGCGTACGGCGTCCATCCGCTGACTCCTGTCGCGTTGCGGTACCAGGTCGAGGCGGCGGCCAGCTCGGCGAAGTGCGGGAACCGGTTCGCGTCGACCTCACCGGCGGTGTCGAGCAGGGAGACAAGCGGAAGCTCGTCGAGGATCAGCATGACCACCGGCGGGTGCCGGTTGCCGGTCGCCGTGCCTGCCACGCCGCCCTCGCCGAGCGGCAGCACCACCGGCCCGGTCGGCGAGGCGAACAGGAACAGCCCGACGAAGAGCGGCGGACCGACGGCCGCCAGTCGCAGCACCCGGCCGAGCACCGTCCAGCGCCGGTGGGCGACGGCTGCGGCGGCGCCGGCCGCCAGCGCCACCAGCAGCAGCGGTACGCCCCGCAGCGGCGTGGTGTGCCGGCCCACCTGCACCGCCAGCGCGGCGACCAGCAGCCCGAGCAGCAGGCTGTGGGTCACCGTGCGCACCGCGGCTCCGGCCAGGCCGGCAAACAGGCCCAGCAGCCCGAGAGCCACCGTCGGCACCACCGCGACCAGGGCCACCAGCAGCAGGATCTCGCCCCGGTCGGCCCGGTGGAACAGGAAGAAGTCCGGGCTGCGGCCGAGAATGTCCAGCAGCGGCTGGGTGATCACCAGCCCGACCAGTGCGGTGATTTCCAGCAGCCGACGGCCTTCGGCCCGCCAGCCGCCCCAACCCCACCACCATCGGCTGCGGCGGCCCGTCTCCCCGGTCGTACCGGTGGGTGCGGAACCCTCCGGCGCCGGATCGTCGCCGGTCGCGGCACCGGGACCGCTCACGTCGGCCTCGGTGGTGGGACGGTCGGTCACGGAACGGCCACCCGGTACAGGGTGCGGGTGCCCGAGGGCAACTCCAGCCGGTCCTCGACGGTGCCGTGGCCGGCGAGCAGCGCCTCGAAGGCGTCCCGCCGGTAGTCGGGGAAGATGCCGTCGGGCTTGTTGGCCAGCAGTCGGGCGGCCATCGGGTCGTCCGGGTGGACGAACTCGACCACCAGCCGGCCGCCGGGCGCGGCGAACCCGGCGAGGCACGCCACCACCTCCGGCAACGGCACGTTGCGGCCGATCGCCAGGTGGTGCACCAGAGCCAGGGCGAGCACCGTGTCCGCCTCGGCCCGGGCGGCGAACGAGGCCCGCTCGATCCCGCGCCAGCCACCACCGGGAGACGGGTCCGCCAGGTCCATCACCAGCGGCAGCACATGCCGCTCGCCCTCTCCCCGCAGGGTGCGGTACAGCCGGTCGACCACCGCCGGGTCCTGCTCGACGGCGACCACGTAGTCGGCGTGCCGGGCGGCGAGGCGGGCGTACCGTCCGTCGTTGGCGCCCAGGTCGAGCACCAGCCGGCGGCGGCCGGCGACGGTCAGTGCGGCGGCCACGAAGCGCTCCTTGCCCGCCCGGTCGTCGCCGGAGTAGCCGCAGGTGTGCTGATAGTCGACCCAGTGCGTGGACGGCGGCTGATGGTCCAGGCGGCGGACGAGCTTCTCCAGCCCACGCGCGGTGGCCAGGGCCAGCTCACGGGTGTAGCCGGCGTCGCGCAACTGGGCGCGCACGTCGGCGGTGCTGGTGGCGGCGCTGCGGCGCTGCACGGAGCCGTGCAGGTGGACGTGGGTGAGCACCCCGGGCAGCAGTCGGCGGGTGCCCCGGAACAACGGGCCCATCTGCTCCGGCTCGATGCCGTCGACCTGGGCCCGCAGCCAGGGCTGGAACGCCAACCCCAGGTGGGCGCCGAGCATCAGCGGATAGAGCAGCGTCTGGCAGAACTGCCGGTACCCGGCCCAGGGTTCGCCGTCACGCAGCGGGGTGAAGGACCCGACGTCGATGAAGACCGGCTCGGTACCACGCCACTGGAGGTTGTACGCCGAGCCGTCCTTCGTGGTGAAGCCCGCCGGCAGGGCGGCCCGGAGGATCTCCAGGTGCAGCAGCGCGGCGTCGCGCAGCATGGCGAAGGACCACTCGTACGGGTGCGAGACGAACGGGACGCGCTCGTGCCGCAGCACCGTCGCCCAGCCCGACGGGGCCGAGCCCGTCGGCAGGTCCCGCAACGGCGACTCCGCCGGCAGTTCCTCGGTGCCACAGACCTTGCCGGCGGCGAGCAGCGGTGGGAAGAAGGTGCTGGCGGCGAGGGCACGCCACTCGGCGGCGGCGGTCCGGTCGAGCGCGCGCAGCACGTCGTCGCCGGCGCGGAACACCCGGTTGGCCGGGTCCCGGAAGGAGCCGGGCTCCGGTCGGGGGTCGACGTCGAGCGGGGCCGGTCGGGTCGACCGGCCCAGGTCTGGAATCACCATCGCGTCGGATCAGCTCTGGTCGGTGGGCTGGCGACGGAACCGGCTGACGAGTCTGCGCCAGTAGAGCTTGGCCGCCACCGCGACCCCGGCGATACCGCCGACCACCGCCTGCACGATCAGGCTGCCGGATCCCGCGTCCAGGTAGGCCAGGTGGTTCACCGACCGCTCCTTCCCTCTGCCGTCACGACACCGACATCAAGCGCTGTTGCTCACATTTCGGATTTGAGCGGCTTGGCCGGACTTATGCCACCGTACGCTGCTCCCTGCCACCTGTCGGCCACATCGCCACACTTCCCCCGTCCGTTTCCCTCAAGCCCCCACCCCGCCCGCCCGCACCCCCTCCCGCCCACCCCCGACGAGTTGATCATGAGGTTAGCGGCAAGTTCGATCTCCAAAAGTGCCGCTAACCTCATGATCAACGCGACGGGGGTGGGCGGGGAGGCACGGTCCGCTGTCAGCGGTGGTGGTGCATGGTGAGGCGGAGCAGGACGAAACGCAGCACGGTGGCGGCGAGGTTGGCCACCACCAGCACGGTCAGCTCGACCGTCCGGGCCGGGTCGGCGACCGCGTGCAGCGCGGCCAGTGACCCGCTGGTGAGTGCCAGCCCGAGTACGAACGCCAGCAGCCCCTGGACGTGGTGCCGGGTCACGTTCCGGCGATCGGCGATGCCGAAGGTGAACCGGCGGTTGGCGGCGGTGTTGACGACTGCGGTGAGCAGCAACGCCAGCAGGTTCGCCGGCTGGGCGCCGAGTGCACCCCGGGCCAGCGTGAACAGCAGCAGGTACGCGCAGGTGCTGGCCACTCCCACGGCGGCGAACCGGAACAGTTGCCGGGGCAGCCCGGCGGGCACCAGCTCCGGCGGTGCCGCCAGCGGAGCCCGACCGAGCTGCCTGCGCAGCTCGGCCAGGGGCAGCGCACCGGTCAGCAGGGCTCGGCCGAGACGACCGATGCCGCGCAGGTCCGCCACGGCGGTGGCCACCACGTCCACCCGGCTGTCCGGATCGTCGATCCAGTCGACCGGCACCTCGTGGATACGGAGCCCGGCCCGCTGCGCCAACACCAGCAGCTCGGTGTCGAAGAACCAACCGGTGTCCCGCACCAGAGGCAGCAGCTCGCGGGCCACGTCCGCGCGGATCGCCTTGAACCCGCACTGGGCGTCGGAGAACCGGACGGCCAGCGTGCCCCGCAGCAGCAGGTTGTACGCCCTGGAGATGACCTCCCGCCGGGTACCGCGCACCACCCGGGCGGTACGCGCCAGCCGGGTGCCGATAGCCACGTCGGAGTGACCCGAGATCAGTGGTGCCACCAGCGGCAGCAGCGCCGCGAGATCGGTGGACAGGTCCACGTCCATGTACGCCAGCACCGGCGCGTCCGACGCCGACCAGGCGGCCCGCAACGCCCGGCCCCGACCCTTCGCCGCCAGGTGCCGCACCTGCACCTCGGGGAGTTCGGCGGTGAGCGCCTCGGCGACCGCCAGGGTGCCGTCGACGCTGGCGTTGTCGGCGATGGTGATCCGGAACGGGTACGGAAAGTGGGCGCCGAGGTGCGCGTGCAGCCGCCGGACAGAGGGTCCGAGGTCGGCCTCTTCGTTGTGCACCGGAACGACGACGTCCAGCACGGGGTCCGACGAGTTGGGCCGGGCGCGTACGGCGGCCCGGGACCCGACCGAGGTGATCATTCCGGTCACCCGCGCTTTCCGCTGCTCAGGTCGTAGAGGGTGACCCCGTCGACGGTCCGGGTCGGGAAGTTCTCCGCGACCCAGGCGGCGATCTCCGAAGAGGCGGAACTGCCGCCGTTGGTGCCCCGGAAGCCGCCCCCGCCGATGAACCAGCCGATCCTGCCCTCCGCCACGTACCGCTGAAACTGTTCGAGGGTGGGCGACGGGTCGCTGCCGTTGAAGCCGCCCACCGCCATCACCGGTCGTCGGGTGGCCAGCTGGTAGCCGGAGGCGTTGTTGGAGCCGACGGTGGCCGCGATCCAGGTGTGCTCCTCGCTGTCGCGTTCCAGCAGCTCCCGCAGCTCTGCGCTCGGCTCCCGGGAGTCGAGCAGCCCGCCCATGCCGGCACCACGGTTCGCGCCGGCCGTTCCCGGGCCGCCGGACACCGGACCACCGGACCCCGGGCCGCCGGGGAAGCCGCCGGTCCGGCCGGCCCCCGGGCCACCACCGGTCCGGTCGCTGCCGTCGCCGACACCGGACGGCCGGTCGCTGCCGTCGCCGGTGCCGGGTGACCGGTTGTCGGCCTGGTCGGTACCGGGCGGGCCGGACACTCCGGAGGCACCGTCCCGATCCGCGCCGAACCGTCCGCCGCCGTCGAACCGTCCGCCGGCACGGTCGGTGCCAGGGCCGTCGGCGAAACGCCCGCCCCCGCCCGGCCCGAAACCGCCGCGCACCCCGGGGCCCGCGGTCGGAATGGCGCCGGTGTGCGGGGTCGCCACGGTCTGCATCGCGTACGCGGCCGGACCGGCCAGCGCCACCGCCGCGCTGACCAGCAGCGCCGGGACGACCGCGCGCCGGGCCAGCCGATGGGACAGCAGCAGCGCCGACACCGCGACCACCCCGCCGACAAGCACTGTGGTACGCAGCCACGGATACCAGTCGGGCGTACGGCCCAGCAGCGTCGCCGACCACGCCGCGGTGCCGGCGACGGTGCCGGCGAGGACCAGGGTGGCCGCGAGCCGGCGTCCCCGGGAGGCGGTGGTGCGGGCCTGCCAGAGCAGCGTGGTGCCGATGCCGACAAGCGCGCCGACCGCCGGCGCCAGCGCCACCGTGTAGTACTCATGGAAGATGCCGGACATGTAACTGAAGATCACGCCGGTGACCAGCAGCCAGCCGCCCCAGAGCAGCAGCCCCGCCCGCGCCCGGTCGGTACGCGCCGCCCGGCCGGCCAGCACCAGTGCGGCGACGAGCAGGATCAGCGCGGCCGGCAGCAGCCAGGAGATCTGCCCGCCGACCTGGGTGCCGAACATCCGCAGCGGGCCGGCCTGCCCGGCGAACGGCCCACCACCGCCCGGTCCACCGCCACCGCCGACGCTGCCCACCTCGCCGCCGGTGATCCGACCCAGGCCGTTGTAGCCGAGGGTCAGCTCCAGCACGCTGTTGGACTGCGATCCGCCGATGTAGGGGCGGTGCTCGGCGGGCACCAGCTCGACCACCGCCACCCACCAACCGGCGACCACCACCACGCCCAGCCCGGCGATCAGCACCTGGCGGATCCGGCGGCCCGGTGTGGTCGGCGCGGCGACCAGGTACACCGCCGCGAGGACCGGCAGCACCAGGAACGCCTGAAGCATCTTGGTCAGGAAGCCGAGGCCGACCAGGGCGCCGGCCAGCAACAACCATCGACTGCTCGCCGTCTCCACGGCACGGACCGTGGCGTACGCGGCGGCGACCAGCAGCAGCACCAGCAACGCGTCCGGGTTGTTGAACCGGAACATCAGGGTGGCGACCGGGGTCACGGCGAGCACCACGCCGGCGATCAGGCCGGCGACCGGCCCGTACCAGCGGCGCACGGTGGCGTACAGCAGGCCGACGGTGGCCACCCCGCAGAGAGCCTGCGGCGCGAGCAGCGCCCAACTGTTGAGGCCGAACAGGCGTACGGAGAACGCCATCAGCCACAGCGAGGCGGGCGTCTTGTCGACGGTGATCGAGTTGGCCGCGTCCGACGAGCCGTAGAAGAAGGCCGTCCAGTCCTGCGAACCGGCCTGCGCGGCGGCCGCGTAGTAGGAGTTGGCCCAGCCGGACGCGCCAAGTCCCCACAGGTAGAGCAGCCCGGTGGCCAGCAACAGCAGGGCCAGGGCCGGGCGTACCCAGGCCGGAGCGGGGCCGCCTGCCAGCGGTGCGTCGGTGCGGTCGACCACCGTCGGCGCGGCGGACCGGGTGTCTGTTCTGTCCATGCCGGCCAGCCTCGGCCGGGTAGCTGGTCCGGCTCCGTGCGTCGCCTATGCGTCGGCTGTGGAGTTGGGCAGCCGGACGGTGAACACGGTGCGGCCCGGCCGGGAGTCGAGGGCCACGGTGCCGTGGTGCGCCTCCACCACGGCGGCGACGATGGCCAGGCCGAGGCCGGTGCTGCCATGGGCGCGGGACCGGGAGCTGTCCCCGCGGGCGAACCGTTCGAACACCTCGGGCCGCAGCTCGGCCGGTACCCCGGGGCCGTCGTCGGTGACGCTGAGTTCGGCGGCGTCGCCGGCGCGGCGCAGGCTGGTGGTGACGGTGCTGCCCGGCGGGGTGTGCACCCGGGCGTTGGCCAGCAGGTTGGCCAGCACCTGGTGCAGCCGCGCGGAGTCGCCGGGCACCCGGATCACCGCTTCGGGCAGGTCGAGCTGCCAGCGGTGCTCGGGGCCGGCCACGTGCGCGTCGCTGACGGCGTCCACGACCAGCGCGGTGAGGTCGACCGGTTCGACCGCGAGGGGTCGGCCGGAGTCCAGCCGGGCCAGCAGCAGCAGGTCGTCGACGAGGCTGGTCATCCGGGTGCTCTCCGATTCGACCCGGCGCAGCGCGTGGGCCACGTCGGGCGGTACCCGGTCGTGGCCCCGGCGCGCCACCTCGGCGTAGCCGCGGATCGCCGCGAGGGGCGTCCGCAGTTCGTGGCTGGCGTCGGCGACGAACTGGCGTACCCGGGTCTCGCTGGCCTGCCGGGCGGCGAGCGCGGCGGCGACGTGACCGAGCATCCGGTTGAGCGCGGAGCCGACCTGCCCGACCTCGGTGCGCGGGTCGGTGTCGGCGGTCGGAACCCGTTCGGAGAGCGCCACCTCGCCCCGGTCGAGCGGTAGCTCGCTGACCCGGGCGGCGGTGCCGGCGACCCGGCGCAGCGGACGCAGCGTGGCGCGGACGATGAGCGCCCCGGCGGTGCCGGCGACGAGCAGGCCGGCCACGGTGACCCCGGTCTGCGCGGCCACCAGCGCCCAGACGGTCTCCTGCACGTCGGCCAGCGGCACACTGAGCACCCGCACGGTCCCGGTCGGCGACTGCCGGGCCACCGCCCGGTAGCCGCCCCGCTTCCCCAGGCTCAGGCTGTGTGCCCGACCGTCGGTGGGCACCTCGGCCAGCGCGCCGACCTCGTCGACCGGCACCGACTGTTCCTGCCGGCCGACAAGTGTCCACGCCTCGGTGACCCGGCCGTCGACGACCTGCGCGCTGATCGTGCCGGGCGGGAAGCCGCGCGGCACCCGCACATCGCCCCAGGGGCCGGTGCCGGGGCCGGGTTCCCACGGGGCGCTGGGCCGTCCCCCGGGGGTGAAGCGCAACTGCTCGTCCACCCGGGAGATCAGGAACTGGCGGAGCGCCACGGTGGTGAGAGCGCCGATGGCCAGGCTGACCGCGGCGAGCAGCGCAACCAGGGTGAGCACCAGGCGGGTCCGCAGTGACCAGCCGGCCAGCCACCGGCGCACCCCTGTCACTCCGCCGGCTTGAGCAGGTACCCGGCCCCGCGCAACGTGTGGATCATCGGCTGGCGGCCGGCGTCGATCTTCTTCCGCAGGTACGAGATGTACAGCTCGACGACGTTGGCCTGGCCGCCGAAGTCGTAGTTCCAGACCCGGTCGAGAATCTGTGCCTTGCTGAGCACCCGGCGGGGATTGCGCATCAGGTACCGCAGCAGCTCGAACTCGGTGGCGGTGAGGGTGATCAGCCGGCCGTCCCGGCGTACCTCGTGGCTGTCCTCGTCGAGGGTGAGGTCGCCGACGGTGAGCACCGCGTCCGGTCGGGTGGCCACCGCGAAGCCGGAGCGGCGCAGCAGGGCGCGCAGCCGGGCGATGACCTCCTCCAGGCTGAACGGCTTGGTCACGTAGTCGTCGCCGCCGACGGTCAGCCCGGCGACGCGCTCCTCGACCGCGTCCCGGGCGGTCAGGAAGAGCACCGGCACGGTGTCGTTGTCCGCCCGCAGCCTGCGCAGCACCTGGAAGCCGTCCAGGTCGGGCAGCATCACGTCGAGGACCACCGCGTCGGGTCGGAACTGCCGGGCCGTGCGCACCGCGGCCATCCCGTCGCCCGCCGTGCGGACCTGCCAGCCCTCGTAGCGCAGCGCCATGGACAGCAGGTCGGTAAGCGTCGGCTCGTCGTCGACGACCAGCACCCGGACCGGCTCACCGTCCGGCCGGCGCAGCTCCACCCGGGCCGGCGCGACCTCCCCATCGGTCATCATGGTTCCCATGGTGGTGCCGGGTACTGGGTTCCGCTTGTGCGGTTGCTGTGTGCCACCTGTGCGGTGACGGCCGGGCGGGGTCGGCACCGGGTCACTCGGTGACGCCTACCGGGTCGGTCCGGACGAAGCGCATCGACCAGGTCCCCGACCCGTCGGGTCGTTGCCGCACGTAGAGATGGTCCGCTGCCGGCGTGAGGGCCTCCTGCGGCCGGCGCAGCACCCACAGCCGTGGTGGCGTGCCGTCCGGGCCGGCCGGCAAGGACCGGACCAGGTCGTTGGCCGGACCGCCGACGAAACGCACGGTCACCTCACTCATCACGTTCCGCCTCCAGCCCGCCCGGCGCGTCGGGCGTCCCGGCTCGCACGGTAACGCACCAGCCGCCGTCGGAGGCGGGTTTGCCCTGATCGGGGGTGGGGTACCGTGCCGAGGCCACGGCCTCGCGCGCCGCGGCGGAGCACCACGAGGGTAGGGGGCGGTCGATGCGTACGCTGGACGGTCGCTACCGGCTCGAACAGCGCATCGGCATCGGCGGGATGTCCGAGGTGTGGCGGGCGCACGACACCGTGCTGGACCGGTCGGTCGCGGTGAAGCTGGTCTCGCCGGGTCAACCGGACGGAACGGCGTCGGTGGAGCGGATCCGGGGCGAGGCCCGTTCCGCGGCCCGGCTGGTCCATCCGAACGTGGCAAGCGTGCACGACTTCGGCACCTGCGACACCGGGGTGGGCGGTGAACTGCCGTACATCGTGATGGAGCTGGCCGAGGGGCAGACCCTCGCCGCGCACCTGCGGGCCGGCCCGCTGGACTGGCGGATCGCGGTGCGCGTCTGTGCGGAGGTGAGCGCCGCGCTGGCCGCCGCACACGCCCACGGCATCGTGCACCGCGACATCAAGCCGGCAAACGTGATGCTCACCCCGTCCGGGGTGAAGGTGCTCGACTTCGGTATCGCCGCACCGGCCGGCGCCGCCGACACCGCGCCGGACGGCGTCGTCGTCGGTACGCCCGCGTACCTGGCGCCGGAGCAGCTGCACCGGGCCCCGGCGACCCCGGCGGCCGACATCTACGCCCTCGGGGTCCTGCTCCATTACTGCCTCGCGGGGCGCCTGCCGTACCCGGCGGACAGCGTCAGCCAGTTGCTCGGCCGGGAGGGGCGCCGGGCACCGCGGCCCCTGCCCGAGTTGCCCGGACTGCCCGCCGAGGTGGCCGACCTGTGCCGGCGCTGCCTCGCCGACGACCCGACCCGGCGGCCGAGCAGCCTGGTGGCCGCGCTGCTGCTGGCCGAGGCGGTGGACGCCCGGGTGTACG
Source organism: Micromonospora sp. NPDC049891 (assembly GCF_040660295.1). Classification (NCBI taxonomy): domain Bacteria; kingdom Bacillati; phylum Actinomycetota; class Actinomycetes; order Micromonosporales; family Micromonosporaceae; genus Micromonospora; species Micromonospora sp. NPDC049891. The sequence continues at coordinate 131,011 of NZ_JBFAML010000011.1, read as the reverse complement.
TGCCGATGCATGAGCCACTGATGCCCCGGCAGCGGCCACCTGCGGTGAGCCCCTGGACGGAGCGCGCGGCGACCGAGGTCACCGAGGCCGCCGCCGTCGCCCAGTGGAGTCGGCACGGCTGAGGATTCCCGGTTTCACCCGACCGACCCCGGGTAGCCGGGCGGGGAGTGACGGGAGGAACGCGATGCCGAGTTCCTGGCTGAACGAGGTTGCCGCCGCGACCGCCGAGGGCGGTCACATCCACACCGACGACGAGGTGCTGTCCACCGCCCTCGCCTCGCCGCTGGCGCCGCACTGCACCGGGCTGACCCCGTCGCAGCTGCTGGCCGCCGCGTTCGCGTCCTGCCTGCACCACGCGGCGGTGGAGGCGGCCGGCGACATCACCGACGAGGCGCACACCGTGCAGGTACGCGCGGAGGCGAAACTCGGACGCGACGACGACGGCCGTTACCGGGCCGACGTGCACGCCTCGATCTCGTCGGTCGGGCTCAGTCGACAGCAACTCGCCGAACTGGTCGAGCACGCCGACCGGTTGTGGCCGTTCTCCAGCGAGGACGGCGGTCGACACCGGCTCACCGTGACTCCGGCGGATAACGGCCGACACTGATCCGCTGGTGAGGCGAGCCGGCCGGCAGCTGTGCCGGGCTCTCCCCCGGGCGGCGAGGCCGCCGGGGGCATCGGGATGGCCCGACCGCCCCAGCCACCTGCACTGTCGGTCGACCTGGGCCTCGTCCGTTCGGGGGAGGTGGCCGACGCTGCCGATCGACGCCGACAAGATTCGCTTTTCGCCCGGTTTTATGCTGTCATTTCCGGCATTTACTCCATGACGTACAGGCGTAATTAATCCTTGGTGTTGGCTTACGCGGAGAATCACCGGGCGGATAGCCGCGAATTGTGACGCATGCCACCAACCAGGCCGATGGCAGGCGGCCATTGACTTTCTAGCCTCGGCGGGTGCATCCCGACGACGACATCGACCAGAAGCTGACCCCCGGGCAACCGGCGACCCTTTCGGCCGACGAGACATCACCCGAAAGGTTGATGGGGCGGCATCGCGCCGTGCCGTCGCCGCGCCGCGGTGTCCGCGCGGTGCTCGCCTCCACCCCCGTCCGGGTGGCCCTGGCCACCGGCGTGACCTGCTGCCTCGGCGCCACCGCTGTGGTGGCCGCCAGGCACGACGACGAGGCACCTCCGCCCCCGGTGACCGAGGCGCTCATCGACCGCGCGCTCGCCGCCCAGGAGGAAGCCGCCTCCCGCTCCCTCGACCGCAGTCCCACGCCCGCCCCGCCCAGCGCCAGCCCGACCGCCTCGCCGACCGCGAAACCGTCGTCCACCCCCAAGCCGAAGGCGACGAAGAAGAAGGCCCCCACCAAGCCACCGCGTCCCCGACCCGTCGCCGGGCTCACCCAGGCACAGATGGACAACGCCAAGGCGATCGTCGACGTCGGCGTCGACATGAAGATCCCCCGTCAGGGGCTGGTGATCGCTGTCGCCACCGCGATGCAGGAAAGCACTCTGCTCAACTACGCCAGCGGTGTGCTGCCAGAGTCGCAGAACTACCCGCACCAGGCCATCGGCTGGGACCACGACTCCGTCGGACTGTTCCAGCAGCGGCCCAGCAGCGGCTGGGGCAGCGTACGGGACCTGATGCGGCCGGCCTACGCGGCCCGCGCGTTCTACGAGGCGCTGCTGGAGGTGCCCGGATGGCAGCAGATGAGCCTGACCCTGGCCGCCCAGGCCGTACAGATCTCCGCCTTCCCCTACGCCTACGCCCAGCACGAGGAGCGGGCCGCCACGATCGTGGCGGCACTGACCTGAGGCGGATGCGGGCCGTCGGGTCGGGCCCGCCGGGTACGGCGGGTCAGGCCCGCTTGGGCAGCACGACCACTCGACCGAAGAACTCGTCGATGCGGTGCACCACGTCGTTGAAGTCGTCCAGGTCGATCGGCTTGGTGACGTAGGCGTTGGCCTGCAGCGTGTAGCTGCTGATGATGTCGGTGTCCGCGTTCGAGGTGGTCAGCACGACGATCGGAATCGTCCGCAGATCCTCGTCGCTCTTCACCTCGCCCAGCACCTGGCGCCCGTCCATCCGGGGCATGTTGAGGTCGAGCAGGATCACGTCCGGCCGCTGCGCGTCGCTGTGCCGGCCCTCGCGGCGGAGAAACTCCATCGCCTCCTGACCGTCGCCGACCACGTCGATCACCTTCTCGACGTCTGAGGTGGCCAGGGCCTCCTCGATCATGAGCACATCGCCCGGGTCGTCGTCCACCACGAGGATGCGAACCGGAGCGAGGGTACGTGCGCCCATCTCTACCTGCCTCAGGTCGGCCAGGACGGGACCTGCCGGCCCCGCGCTGGCGGAAATCTAGCCCATCCCCGGACGGTCGGTGACCGCCGGGTCCACGATGTCGCAGTCGTACCCCAGCACCCCGGCCAGGCCGGTCACGGTGAGCACCCGTTCCACCCGGCCCGACGCGCCGGTGACCCGGAGCCAGCCGCCCTCGGCCGCCACCCGGTTGTCGCCGCGTACGAAGACCGCGATGCCGGTCGAGTCACAGAAGGTCAGCTCGGTCAGATCGACAAGCAACCGCCGCTGCCCGCCCGACGTCAGGCGGTCGATGACCGCGTTGAGCCGAGGCGCGCTGCTCATGTCGAGTTCACCTGCCAGACGGAGGCGGGCCGGCCCGCCACCGCCGTCATCGACGTGCGTGACGGTGAACGTCACGACGATCTCCTCCCGCCGTCCAGGACGGATGCTTGCTGCGCGGCAAGTATACGGGGGCGCTGACGGGCCGGACACCATGCTTCGGTCAGGCTGCTCGCCGAGCCGCCGCCGGCAGTGCCGCGCGTCCTTGCCGGAGATAGTCCACCGCTCGGGGGAAGTCGTGCAACAACTGACCGTAGTGGGCCAGCGCGGCGTCCACCGTCACGGCCGGCACCCCACGGCTGTCCAGGATGGTCACCAGCCACTCGATGAACTCGGTGAACAGCGAGCCGTCGTCGACGTACAGGGCAGCGGCCAGAAAGTCCAGGATGTACCCGAGGTCGCTGACCGTCGAGTCCAGCTGGGCCGGCGTGTGGTCGCGGGTGGCCGGGAACCGCTGCGCCAGCTCGGCCAGGGCGGCGTCGATCAGCTCACCACGCCGGTTGACCAGGCCGGCGTACTCGTCGTCGGCGAGGTGCGCCAGGTCCGCCGGCGCCGGCGCGCGCAGTGCCCGTTCGTCGCTGAGCAGGTCGCTGGCGGAGACTGCGTTCGCGGCCCAGGTGACGCCGAGCCGCCGCGCCCACCGGCCGTCCATGCCGAAGCCCCGCCCACCGACGAGCACCGGCACGTCCGCACGCCGGCACGCCTCGATCATCCGGTGCGCGTGGGGCAACCGCATCGGCAACGCGGAGGCGAGCGCCACCGCGTACGCGTCGTACCGGTGCAGGTACGACACCAGGTGCGCGGCCGGCACGCTGGCGCCCAGGAAGGTGACCTGCCAGCCGCGTAGTCGCAGCACCTCGGCGACCAGCCGCGCCGGCAGCGCGTGCCACTCACCGTCCATGCAGGCCACCACGATCCGAGCGCGGGTCGGGCGGACATCGGTGTACGCGGCGACGGCCGCCACCACCCGTTCGCTGATGTGCGTCGCCGCGTGCTCCTGGGCCACGCTCCACTCGTTGCGCGCCCATCGCTCGCCCACCTCGGCCTGCGCGGGAGCGACAAGTTCCAGCAGTACCCGGTCGGCCGCCACGCCGGCTTCGAGCAGCCCGCACGCCACCTCGACGGCGGCGTGCTCGTCGGCCTCGGCGAGACAGTGCAGGTAGTCCTGGTAGACGGCCTCGGGCGAGGTGTCTCTCGTCGCGGTGGTCACCGGGCGGTCGTCCCCTCCGAATCCGATCCGGTAAGCGTCGGCACCGCGTGCAGATGCCGCTGGGGGCGGCCACCGACTCCGGTGGCACGCAACGCGAGCACCGCGATGTCGTCGTGGTCCCGCTGGGCCAACCAGTCGCAGGTGACCTGCTCGATCCGCTCGGCCAGCGCCGGTGCCGGCATCTTGTGACAACCGCTGAGTGCCTGGACCAGGCGATCGGTGCCGAGCAGTTCCTCACCGCGCCGACCACCGCGCGCCTCGGTGACTCCGTCGCTGTAGAGCAGGCAGGTCTCACCGGGGGCCAGCCGGGTGGAGACCTGACCGATCCGCGGATCCGGCACCACGCCGATGAGCATGCCGTTCAACGGCAACTGCTCCACCTCGCCGGAGGAACGCAGCACCAACGGCGGCAGGTGCCCACCGCCGGCCAACGTCAACCCCAGGCCACCGTCGCGGTGCGGACGGACCACACCGAGCACCATTGTGGCGAACCGGCCCTGACCGTGCGCCAGGGTCGTCTCCAGCAGGGCGTCGTTGAGCAGCCGCAGCAGCTTGGCGGGGTGCTGCTCGACCCGGTGCAGCGCGTGCAGGCACTGACGCAGCTGCCCGGTGAAGACCGCCGCCTCGACGCCCTTGCCGGAGACGTCGCCGAGGAAGAACACCGAACCGCCGTCGGGCAACCGGTGTGAACCGTAGAAGTCACCGCCGATACGCAGGCCGGCCTGGGCCGGACGGTACGCCGTACCCCACTGCACACCCGGTGCCGGCGTCGGCTCGACGGGCAGCAGGCTGGCCTGCAACGTATCGGCCACCTCCGCCTGCTCGCGGTAGAGCAGCGCGGTGGTCAACGCCGCGCCGGCCCGGGCGGCGAAGGCGCGGACCAGATCGACGTCGTCCTCCCCGTACCAGCCACCCGCGCCCCGCGCGACGAGCAGCACCCCGGCGGGCGCGTCCCGGCCCGGCAACGACACCAGGCGGGCAGCCACTTCGGTGGCGGCGACACCGGGCAACCAACCCGCATCGACGGCCTGCTCGGCAAGCCAGTCGACGGTGTGCGGCTGGGTCCCGCGCAGGCCCTCGGCGATCGCCGGGGACAGCTCCGTGGCGGCGAGCACCCCGCGATCGACGGTGGGCGTCTCGTCTCCGGCCTGGCGGGCGCGCCACCATCGGGCCCGGCCGGAGCGGGGCGCCAGCACCAGCACCGCCACCTCGGCCAGGGTGGGTACGGCTAGGCGGACCACCGCGGCGGCGGCCCGGTCCGGGTGCAGCGGGTTGCCCAGCTTGTCGCCGACCACGGCCAGGAAGGCCGACCTGGACCGCTCGGCCGCCAGTTCCTCGGCCCGCTTCTCGATGTCGCTGACATCCTCGACGTACCAGCAGCTACGTCCACCGGACAGGGGGACCCGACGTACCCGCAACCGTCGGCCGTGATGGCGCAGGGGTGGATCGATCGAGGCCAACTGCTCGACCGCGCCGAGCGTCCCGCCGACGACCACTTCGGGCAGCAGCCGCTGCGCGACCGGGCTGACGTGCCGTACCGTACCGTCCGGGCCGCACACCACCACGCCTTCACGCAGATGCTCGGCGACATCGGGCCAGTCCGGGGCGAGCTGAATCTGGGCCCGCTCCAGCGCGGGCAACGCGGCCGCCGGACGAGAGGTGGTTGGTCGCCAGGCGGGGACCCGGGCGACGCTCGGCGTGGTGGACCGTCCGTCGCCGGGGTCAAGGTCCCTGACGTCGGCACCTGTCACCAGCTTGAGCCTCGCTCCTTGTCGATTCCGCAGCCGCTGCGAACGGCATGCATGGTCACGTCCTGACACCCAGCCTACGCGGGTCTGCGGGTGCCGCCACCCGGGCGACCGTCCGCCGGGCACCGACGGCTGCCCGAGAGGCGGGCCAGCTCAGCGGTTGTTACGATCCGAGCGCCCCTGCCCGCCCGCCACCCGCGGAAGGCGTGATCGTTGTTGTCCCACGGTCGCCGACCCGAGACGCCGCCGCTGAGCATGTCCGTCGACAGGTCCGATCCCGACACACCCGTCATTCTGGTCGTCGGTGATCTCGCCTACACCACCGCCGCGCCGCTACGCGCCGAGATCGACCGGGCGATGAGCACCGATCCCACAGTTCTGGTGCTCGACTTCGACGGCCTGCACTTCATCGACAGCACCGGGCTCAGCGTCATCGTGCACGCCTGGCGCGAGGGGCAGCAGCGGGGCGTCCGACTGCGGCTCCGGGCGGTACCCCGGTTCCTCGAGACGATCCTCGACATGACCGGGGTGACCGGCCTGCTGGCCCGCGAGCCGGCCGGCGCCGGGCCCGCCGGCGTCGAGCCCGACGGTCCGGCGCCGGTCATCGCCTAGCCATTGTCGGAGCGAGCGAGCCGGAGGACGGCGAGGTTTCTCCGCCGCTTGGGGAACTTTCCCACCCCGCGACTTGCGGCTGGCCGGCGTACTGGGAGCATGGAGTCATGTCGGCACAGCTGTTGGTCATCGAGGTCGACCGGCACGACGCGGGGCGTGCCGAGTTGCGGCTGAGCGGCGACCTGGACTTCGACAGCGCGCCGGAACTCATCGAGGCCGTCGCCTTGCTGCGGCGCGACGGCTACCAGCAGTTGACCATCGACCTGACCGGTGTGGGCTTGTGCGACTCCTCCGGGTTGAGCGCGTTCGTGGTGGCCCATCGGGGCGGCTCGGCGCCCCTGCGGTTGACAGGTGTCAACCCCACCCTGCGTCAACTGCTGGACCGCACCGGCCTCGCCGACCTGCTGGAACTTGCCCTGACCGCCGCGGACAACGACGCGCAGGCGGCCGGCTGAGCCACCACGGCCACCCGCGAGGGGTGGCCCCCGACCCTGGGACCAGGGGTCGGGGGCCGGAGGATGGCTCAGGGGGCCGGGACCGGATAGGCGCCGGTGCGGTGGGGCTGGGTGGTCGGCTCCGCGTCCTCGGGCGGGCCTGAATCCGGAGTCTTGAACAGATAGCGGACGAACTCCGCACCTGTCCCGTCGTCCTGCGCTCCGGGCCACTGGCCGGCGCAGTCGACGCCGATCACCTCGCGACCGCCGCCATCGGCCTCCTCCAACAACGCCCACAGGCTCACCGGGTAACAGCGGGTCTGTTCAGGCTCCAGCCGCCACCGGGCGTACCAACCGGGTCGAGCGGGGACGATCTCGACTATCCGCTTCATCACGACCTTCCCTTCCGCCGTGCCTCGGAAGATCTCCGGTCCACCACGATCGTCGGCCCCGCCCGGGTGACCGGCCCTCACCCGGCCGGGATGAAGCCTCGCCGGTGTCGGTGACCGTCACACTGCCCGCGCCGACGCGATCGTTTCGCCCCGGTGACCGCCGGGAAGGCCATCGACGAAGCCGGCAACACCAGCGGAAGCGAGGTGTGTGCACCATGCGTAAGCAGATGGAGGGCGACAACCAGCGCCGCCGGGCACTGGCGCGCCAGGCCCGGGAACGCGGCATGCGGGCCGCTGACACCGGGGCCAGCCTGAGCGCGTCCAAGCAACTCGCCCACCTCGACCAGAACAGGCGGGCCGGCCCCGCGCCGGCCGGAGGCCGCCACAAACCGGACACCACTCGTGGCGGTCCCGCTCCCCCGCCGGCCGGTTCTCCACAGGCTCCCCGGCCCCTCCCGGAGCCGGGTGTGGAGGCGCCGGGGGTCACCACTGTGGGCTACCGCGACCTGGTCGAGGACGTCGTTCGCCGTGCCGGCGTCGACTTCCGCACCGCAAAGGTCGGGGTCGAGTCGACGGTGCTGGTCCTGGCCTGGGCCCTGGAGGCCGGCGAACGCCGCCGGCTGCTGGAGGCGGTTCCCGCCTCACTGCACGACGTGGTCCCGGTGGACGGCATCGAGCGACACCAGGACCTGGGCGGGTTCCTGTCCGAGGTGGGACGGATCAGCGGTCGCAGCCCGGAGCAGGCGCGCTATCAGGCCGAGGCGACCCTCGCCGCGCTCGCCGAGCACGACGGTGACCTGATCGAATCGCTGCACGTACCGGATGAGCTGCGGGAGTTGCTGAACCCGCCGGCGGCCGGCGGTGGCGTGGTCGGCGTGACAAGCGCGACGCCGCCGTTGTCGGCGGCCGAACTGCGTGCCGCCCTGGCCGACCTGCCCTACTGGTCCGGTGACGGCACCGCGCTGTCCCGGACCCTCGAGTTGCCGCCGAGCAACCTCGACCGGGTGCTGGACCGGCTCGACCTGCTCCGCCAGCAGACCGGTCGCGGACCGCGGATAGGCCGGGCCGACCCGACCACCGCCGTACTGACCGTGACCTCCGGCAACGCCGGTGCGGTGACCGCGATGGACATCGACCTGGCGCACACGGTGGATGACGCCATCGAGGAGGCGGGCGCCGGAATGGCCGGCGGCTGAGCCGCCCGACACCAGCCGTGCGGTCGTGGGGTGCACACACCCCACGACCGCACGCCCCGTCCAGCCGACCCGTACGTCCGGGACGGCGCGGGTTCAGCGGACCCGCGCGGGCATCTCGGGCGACGAACTCTCCAGCGGTACGGCGGTGGCGGAGATCAGTCCGAGTTGTGCCGCCGACCGGGGCAGCGCGGCGTCGAGGACCCAGTCCGCGCTCACCCTGGCCCGGTTGCCGGGCATCGCGAGCAGGTGGTAGCCGCGGGTGACCGCCTTGGCGGGCAGGCCGGACAGCGGCACCTTCAGCGGGTTCGCCGCAGCCTGCTTGCCGCCCAGATCCACCACCCAACCGAGGTCGTGGTGCTTGTACGGGCGGCGACGTCCCTGTCCGTACGAGGCGGCGATGTTGTGCGCGGCCAACTTTCCCTGCCGCTGCGCGTGCTGGGCCGTCATCGTGCAGATCTCGCCGGGCCGGGCCAGGTCGGGCACCGCGGCGGCGTCACCGCAGGCGTAGACCTCGGGGAAGCCGGGGACGTTCAGGTACTCGTCGACGACCAACCGCCCCTTCTCGGTACGCAGGCCCAGTTCCGCCACGAACGGGTCAGGCCGTACGCCGACGCACCAGACGAGTGAACAGGTGGGCACGTACTCGCCGTCGGTGAGCTTGACCCCGTCGGAGGTGGCGACCGCCACCGAGGTGCCCATCCGCACGTCCACCCCACGTCGTCGCAGCACCCGGTCCGCGGTTGTCGACATCCGTCGGTCCAGTTCCGGCAGCACGCGCGGGGCGACGTCCAGCAGCATCCACCTGGGCCGAATCTTGAGCCGGGGGTGCTGAGCGGCCAGTTCGTCGGTGAACAGGATGCCGTGCGCGGCCACCTCGGTACCGGTGTACCCGGCGCCCACCACCACGAACGTGGCCCGGGCCTGCTGCTCGGCCGGATCCTCGGCCTGCTCGGCCAGTTCGATCTGGCGGATCACGTGGTCGTGCAGGTAGAGCGCCTCGGGCAGGCCGCGGAAGCCGTGGGCGTACTCGGTCACGCCGGGAATCGGCAGCAGCTTGTTCACGCTGCCGACGGCCAGCAGCAACCGGTCGTACGCCAGCCGGTTGTGGTCGCCCTCCGGCTGGGTGAACCCGACCCACCGGTTCTGCAGGTCGACGTTGTCCGCCTCACCGATGACCACCCGTACGCCGTCAAGCGTGCCGGCCAGCGGGACCGCGATCCTGCCCGGCTCCACCACCCCCGCGGCCACCTCCGGCAGCAGCGGCAGGTACAGGAAGTAGTCGGTCGAGTTCAGCAGGACGATCTCGGCTCGGCCGCGGGCCAACCGGCTCAACGTCTTCGCCGCGTGGTATCCGGCGAAACCGGCCCCCACGATCACCACACGAGGCTTCGTCATTCCGGCCCGGTTCCCGTCGTACGCCCCGACAAACGTCCACCCACCTCGCCGATCTGGCACTTTCCGTCGGGACAAGTCCCCCTCAAGGGGACGGGACGCCGACCAGAAGTGCAAGATCGCGGAGGCTTCAGCGTGGTTGGTCGGGGGGCATCGGGAATTGGAGGAAGGTGGTGCCGCGTAGGTCGAGCCAGGCGCGGTCGGGGGCGCGGACCAGCCGCAACATCACCTCGACGCAGGTGGGGCAGCGGCCCACCAGGCCGGGAGCGTGCGAGTAGACCCGCAGCCCGGCCACCGGACCGGGGGTGCCGCAGTGGGCGCACCGGGCGGTGGCGGTACTCAGGTCGACCGCGAACACCTCCCCCAACGGGCCGTCGAGCATGTTGCCGTCCAGGTAGGGCAGCGCGGTCATCCGCGGTCTCCTCTCAGCCGGTCGGGCCGAAACGTTCGGTGCGTACCCGGCGCGCCGGGTGGCCCAGCCCGACGAGCAGGTCGGAGACGGCCTCCACGAAGCCGGTGGGTCCGCAGACGTACACCAACGGTTCCAACTCCGGCGGCCAACCGTGGGTGTTGACGTCGGCGAGGCCGAGCCGGTGCGGCTCGCCGCGCCACCCCTCGGGCGCCTGCCGGGTGTACACATGAGCCACGTCGAGACCGGCGTCGTCGCGTACCCGGCGACGCAGTTCCTCGGTGTAGAAGGCGTCGTCGGGGGTGCGCACGGAATAGATCAGCCGGAACGGAACCCGGCTCCCGGCCGCCCGCCGTGCCCTGATCATGGCCATCAGCGGCACCACCCCCGATCCGCCGGCGACCAGCAGCACAGGTTCGGTCTGCTGCGGTCGCCAGACGAACCAGCCGCCGATCGGACCGCGCACCTCGACCGGGTCGCCCTCGCGGTAGCCGTCGACCAGGAACGGCGACACCTCACCGTCGGTCACCCGCTGGACGGACACCTCGATCCGGTCGCCCTCAGCGGGCGCGGCGAGCGAGTACGACCGGGCCGCCTGGTACCCGTCCGGCGCGGTGAGCCGGATGTCGACGTGCTGGCCGGGCAGGTGGGCCGGCCAGCCCGGCACCTCCAGCACCAGGGTCCGCGCCGTCGGCGTCTCGACCCGGTGCGCCACCAACCGGGCCTGCCGCCAACTCATCCGGGCGCTCAATCGCCCTGGTACCGCTGCTCACGCCACGGGTCGCCGTAGTCGTGGTAGCCGGCGGTCTCCCAGAAGCCGGGGGTGTCCTCGACGGTGAGGTGGATGCCGCGCACCCACTTGGCGGACTTCCAGAAGTAGAGGTGGGGTACGAGCAGTCGGGCCGGCCCGCCGTGCTCGGCCGGCAGGTCGTCGCCGTCGTAGGTGTGCACCAGCCAGGCCTGCCCGTCGCGCAGGTCCTCCAGCGGGAGGTTCGTGGTGTAGCCACCGTAGGAGTGGGCCAGGGCGTAGTCGGCGGCCGTGTCCACGCCGTCGAGCAGGGTGTCCAGCGAGACGCCGCGCCAGCTGGTGCCGAGCTTGGACCACCTGGTGACGCAGTGGATGTCGACGGTCGGGGTCTCCTGCGGCAGCCCCATCATCTCGTCCCAGCTCCACCGGTACTCCGTACCGGTCTCGGTGCTGATCACGAACTCCCACTGGTCACGCGGTACCCGCGGGGTCGGGCCGGCGGAGAGCACGGGAAAGTCAGGCGTCAGGTACTGGCCGGGGGGCAGATCCGGCGCCTCGGCGCGAGGCCGACCCTGGAAACCCGGTGTGACGATACCCACCGCTCAGTCCTACCACGGCGGAAACCGTCGCGGGTGGGTTCGACCGGCCCGGGCGTCAGCCACCCGGGCCCGGAAACCCTCATTTCCGCTCGGTCACGACTTCCTTGGAACCCGGCACCACGTTGCGGGTCGCCCGCAGGCTGGTGATCGTGACCACGGTCAGCACGCCGAGGATGACAAGCAGCGAGGCCACGGTGGGGATCTCCGGCACGCCCTCCCAGATGCCGTGCGCCCAGTGCAGGCCGAGCTTGATGCCGATGAAAGCCAGGATGATCGCCAGGCCGTAGGTGAGGTGGACCAGGCGGCTCAGCGCCGCGTGCAGCACGAAGTACAACGCCCGCAGGCCGAGCAGGGCGAAGGCGTTTGTGGCGAAGACGAGGTACGGATCCTCGGTGATGCCGTACACCGCCGGCACCGAGTCGACGGCGAAGACCACGTCGGTGGCGAGCACCGCCACCACCACAAGCGCGAGCGGGGTCAGCGCCCGGCGCCCGTCCACCCGCACCGTCATCTTCGTGCCGTGGTACTCGTGCACCACCGGCATGAACCGGCGCAACAGTCGCACCGAACGCATGGTGCCGATGTCCACCGACTGCTCGTGCCCGGTGAACGCGTCGCGGAGCAGCTTGGCGGCGGTGAACAGCAGGATCAACGCGAAGATCAGGAAGGCGAAGTCCAGGGTCTGCAGGGCTGCCGCGCCGAGGGCGATGAAGATGCCGCGCAGCACCAACGCTCCGGTGATACCGAACAGCAGCACCCGCTGGGCGAGCTCGGTCGGCACCGCGAAGGCGGCCAGCAGCAGCATGAAGACGAAGAGGTTGTCGACCGACAGCGACTTCTCGACCAGATAACCGGTGAGGTACTCGAAGCCGCGTTCGGAGCCGTAGCGGTGCCAGACCCAGGCACCGAAGGCCAACGGCAGGGCTATGTAGAAGGCGGACCAGCCGAGTGCCTCCTTGAGCGACACCTCGTGCGGGCGCCGGGTCACCAGGAAGTCCAGCACCAGCAGGGCGAGCACGCCAAGGATGGTGATCGCCCACAGCGAGGGCGTGCCTACCGAATCCAGACCGGCCGCGACAGACAAATCGGACATGGGGCCTCCTCGAACACCGTGTCATGTTCGAGGTCTCCTTCACCCACGTTTCGTGGGCAACCACCCGAGGCGCGCTCCGGGCGCGCCGTACTGACCGGCATGGTTCGTGGGAAGTACTCCCCTCGTGCTGACAAGGTTAGGACAGCCGAATTCCGCCCGCCAGGCGGGGCGCTGCCGAGCCCGGTGGCCTGGCTCACCGCAGGCGGCCGGCCGACCACGACGTGAGCGCCTATCGTGACCCGGTGACCGCAGACCTGCCGACCGGCCCGTTGACCGGCGTACGCGTGGTGGAGCTGGCCGGGATCGGCCCCGGGCCGTTCGCCGCCATGATGCTGGCCGACCTGGGGGCCGACGTGATCCGGGTCGACCGGGTCACCGAGGTGGACGCCACGGCCTTCGGCACCCCGCACCCCGATCTGCTCAACCGGGGGCGCCGCTCGATCGGAGTGGACCTGAAATCCGCCGACGGGCGCGAGGTGGTGCTGGCCCTCGTCAGCCACTCGGACGTCCTCATCGAGGGGTTTCGGCCCGGAGTCACCGAGCGGCTCGGTGTCGGCCCGGCCGACTGCCACGCGGTCAACCCGGGACTGGTCTACGGCCGGATGACCGGGTGGGGCCAGGACGGTCCGAACGCGCCGCACGCCGGGCACGACATCAACTACCTGGCGCTGACCGGCGCGTTGCACGGCATCGGACGGGCCGGCGAGCCTCCGGTGCCACCGATGAACCTGCTCGGCGACTTCGGTGGCGGCGGCATGATGCTCGCCCTGGGTGTCGTCTCCGCGCTGTACGCGGTACGCGGGGGCGCGACCGGTCAGGTGGTCGACGCGGCCATCGTGGACGGTGTCGCGGTGCTCAGTACCCAGATCCACGCGCTGCGTCAGCTCGGCATGTGGCAGGAACCGCGGGGGGTCAACCTGCTCGACGGGGGTGCCCCGTTCTACGACACCTACGAGTGTGCCGACGGGCGGTACCTCGCCGTCGGCGCGCTGGAGCCACGCTTCTACGACGAACTGGTCCGGCTCACCGGCTTCCCGCTCGCCCCGGACGAGCCGGTCGACCGGACCGACCCGGCGAACTGGCCGACGTTACGGGCCGCCTGGGCGCGCCTGTTCCGCACCCGTACCCGCGACGAGTGGGCGACGCTGCTCACCGCCTCCGACGCCTGCGCCGCGCCGGTGCTGGACTGGCAGGAGGCGCCGGAACACCCGCACCTGGCCGCCCGGGAGACGTTCGTGCTCCGCGACGGGGTGGTGCAGCCGGCTCCGTCGCCTCGGTTCTCCGCCACCCCGACCGCGATCCGCCGACCACCGCCCTGGCCGGGCGAGCACACCGACGAGATTCTCGCCGAGGCCGGCTTCGACCGGGACCGGATCGCCCGACTCCGCGCCGCCGGAGCGATCGGCTAGCAACCAGGTCGCATTTCACGGGCTCGACGCAACCGGCGGCGGGCTGGTAAGGCGCGGCTCCTGGCGCGACGTTCAGGAACGTCGGCGCGATCCGGGCGGCGCGCCTCTCAGCGTCGGCGCGATCCGGGCGGCGCGCCTCTCAGCGGCGGCGCAGGGTCGCGCCGGGCGCCAGGGCGGGCTCGACCATGTCGCGGAAGTCGCGGGGCAACTGGACCACCAGCTCGTCGAACTCTCCGCCGGTCACCGCCTCCCGGACCGTGGTGAAGACCGCCCGGACCGCGTCCCGGGCAGCCGGCTCCTCGACCCCGGCGCGGACGGCCACCCGGGCGACGAACTCGGCGGCACCGAACCGCTCCGCCGCCTCGGTGTCCGGGGTCGGCCGCAACGGCAGCCGCAGCGGGGCGGGCAGTTGCACGGCCAGGTCCAGCACCTCGCCACCGGTCAGCCGCTCGGCAAGCGTCTCCAGCGTCGCCCGGATCAGCTCCGCCGCCCGCGACGACGATGTCGCGGTGCGCTGGGCGACCTGGTCGACGAAGGTGTCGTAGTTCATCGCGTACCCCCTCCGGCCGGCGCTTACCCACCCGATGGGCACGGAAACGGCCACCGCTTTTCCGCCGGCCGCGGCGCGTGAGCGGCCCCGGGTCGGGTATCCGCGCCCGGTCGTGGCCGGATCGAAGCCCGGGAGGAGCCGACACCATGGCGAGTTACGCCGACGTCCTGCAGTACCTGTCCAGCCTGGACTACCCCGCTGGGAAGGACGAGGTGGTACGCGAGGCGGAGCGCGAAGGGGCGCCGCCGGACGTGCTGCAGGCCCTGCGCGCCCTGCCTCCGGTGGATTACGCCAACGGCAACCAGGTGGCCCGTTCGGCCGGCATCGACGCGGCCCCTGAGATCACCGACGCGCAGCGCGGCGCCCAGGGGCGCGACAAGCGTCACCAGCGGGTGTCGCAGCACCTGCGCAGCATCTGAGGCGGTGACCTGGGCAGGCCCGCAGCCGACCGGGCGGGCCCTGCCACACACGCTGAGACAGGGGGGCGCCCCGGCCGCGAACCGCGGCCGGGGGCGCCCCTGCGTAACCGCCTGTCCTGGCGACGGTGCGCCCGAACCGGGTCGCGGCCACCAGGCGGCCGACAGCCACCCGAACCGGGCGGCTGCTGTTACTGCGAAGAGCATATCGCACGCCATCAGCCGAACGGACAGTGGGTCCCGACGAAGAGTCTCATTCCGCCAGCTCGGCGTATCGCCCCTCCAGGTCGACCCGGGCGAGCGCACCGACCAGCCAGGCGAGCCGCTCCGATTCGCCGCCCCCGGCCAGACCGGCGAGATCCTCGGCAGAGCGGCCCAGTCCGAGCCGCCGCGCCGCCGCCAGCGCCCGCCGGTCGGCCACCGGCGCGACCTCGCCCCACAGCGCCTGCACCTCCCGCAGGAACAGGTCCGCGACCTGGTTGTCCACCCCGGGCAGGGCGGTGAGCAGTGCCCGCTCCCGGGTCGGGTCGCGGTGCGCCGCCGACCGCAGCCGCCGCAGATCACCCCGGTACCGGTCGACGACCGTGCGGGCCAGCTCACCCAGCAGGTCGGCGAGTGCGTCGACGTCACCGCGCTGGCCGCTGCCGCGCAGGGCCCTGACCCGGTCGAGGTGTGACGAACCGGACAGCCGGGCGGCGCTGTCCCAGCCCGCCTCCGGCAGCGCGTGTGCGCCGTCGAGGGCGCGCCGGAAGTCGCCCCGACGGGCCAGCAGGACCGCGAGGCAGAGCAGCTGAAACAGGCTCGACGGGTTGTTGGTGACCCGGAAGCCGTACTGCTCGGCGAAGCCCCGGCCACTGCCGGCGAGCCGGCGGGCCAGCCGCTTCCTGTCCTCGATCGTGACAGTCGTGGTGGACATGGGCGGCTGTTACCCACGCCCCGGACGAGTAGGCCCTAGTCGTGGAAGCCGCCGGACCGGTCCCGGGCCTTGAGCCGGACGGTGGGCAGGGCCGGTGCGGGCAGCGGCGGGTCCGGGTCGTCCGCGACGACCCCGAATCGCCGCCCGGCCATCCAGTCCTCCCGGGCAGCGACGATCTCCTCGTGGTCCCGGCCGACGAAGTTCCACCACATCACCAGCGGCTCCTCGAAGGGTGTGCCACCGAGCAGCATCAGCCGGCTGCCCGGCTCGCCACGTAGCCGCAGCAGGCTCCGCCCGGAACCGAGCCAGAGCAGCGCCCCGGGCGCCAGCGGCAGGCCGTCGACCTCGCCGGCGCCGTCGAGGGCCAGCAGCGCGTACTCGAAGTCGGGCCGTAGCGGCAGCGCGGCCGACGTCGCACCGGCCAGTTCGAGCTGCGCGCCGAGCAGCGGGGTGTGCACCCGGGCCGGTGAGCGTTCCCCGGCGAGTTCCCCCACCAGCAGGGTGACGGCCAGGTCTCCGTCGCGCCACCGGGGCAGCTCGGCATGGTGGGCGAAGTCGGCCGCGCCGGCACGGGCCTCGTCCGGCAGCGCCACCCACAGCTGCACCCCGTGCATCAGGGGCGGATGGTCCGCCGGTGAGCGTTCGGAGTGTGCGATGCCGTGACCTGAGGTCATCACGTTGAGTTGGCCGGGACGGATCGGCTGCTCGTTGCCGAGGCTGTCGCGGTGCAGGATCTCGCCGTCGAGCAGCCAGGTCACGGTCTGCAGGCCGGTGTGCGGGTGCGGCGGTACCTCCATGCCGGGTCGTTCGGCCACGTCGTCGGGTCCGAAGTGGTCGACGAAGCACCACGCGCCGACCAGTCGGCGGGTGCGCTGTGGCAGGAGCCGGCGCACCGTGGTGTAGCGACCCAGCGGCACGTCGTGGCCGGGCAGCAGGACACTGCCGGGGTCGGCAGTCGCCACACCGGGCGGACGGGTCTCGGCAGGCATCGCTTCGGCACGCTCCACGATCCGACTCTACGCCCGCCCCGGCCGCCCGCCCGGCCGTCGCGGGCGGGTGCCCGCGAGGGGTGGCTCAGCCGGCGCGTACGGTCACCACGTTCGCACCGGCCACCAGGTCCAGGAAGATCCGTCCGGCGGCCCGGTCCCAGCCCGGTGAGCCGAGCACCGTCCCCGGGGGCAGTCCGTCCTGGCGCTGGCCGTACAGATCGACGGCACCGGCACCGGAGACGGCCCGGACGCGCACCGGCACGCCGTCGGTGACCGTGACGTCGAACTGGTTGACTCCACCGGTCACCCGGACCACGAGCGGCCGGTCGAGGTTGGGCAGCCGGAGGTCGGTCCGGGTCGCTCCGCCCACCAGCTCCAGTCCGGACAACCGGGCGGTGCTCAGGTCCAACCGCCGCTCGGCGGCCCCGCCGGTGAGCCGCAGCTCCCAGGACACCCGGGCGTTGAGCAGCACCTCGACGCTGCCCGGCTGCTCGCCGGTCCGCTCCATCCGTAACGACAGCCGGTCCCCGGCGAGTTCGGGACGTGCCCGCGAGCCGGACTCGGCAGGGCTGATCACGCGGTACAGCTCCTCCCCCAGCTCCGTGACCCGCAGATCGACCCGGTCCAGCCCGTCGACCAGGTCGAAGGTGGCCCGCCGTCGGCCGTCCAACGGCGCGGTCCGCACCTCCTCGGGGCTCTCCTGTGCCGCCCGCGCGGCACCACCCAGGCCGCTGGCCCCGGCCGGCCCGGCGGTCGCGGTGGCCACCGGGTCCGGCCCGCCGGAGAAGACCCGGCCGAGCCGGTGCGGGTCGGAGAGGATCACCACGACCGCGACGGCCCCCAGGCCCAGCACCAGCACCGCGGCGGCGACCAGCAGCCGGGCCGCCGGCGACCAGGTCGGTCGGTCCGGTGGTGGTTCCCCGGTGCCGGGCGTCGCCGGTGACACCTCGACCTGCGACGCCAGGGCTGGCCCGGGGTGTGTTCGATCCTGTCCGTCCTGCACCGATCCGGCCATCGGTCTCCCCTTCCACGGTCCCCTACCGAGGGGTACGCGCCAGGAGGCGGGACGGATCAGTCACCGGGCGTCGAACCCGCTGCCTGAGCTGGCCGGCCAGCCGGCGGTGAACCGGACGGCGGTGACGAACCGTATCCGGGGGCGGTCGGCGCGCGGCGCCGCCGAGGTCCGGCAACGGCGCCGGGCCCGAACCGGAAGGGACGTGTCGGTGATGCCGGAGACGGTCGAGTCGGTGTTCGCCAGTGTGGTCGCCCGCAACCCGGGTGAGCCCGAGTTCCACCAGGCCGTACGAGAGGTGTTGGAGAGCATCGGGCCGGCGCTGGCCCGGCACCCGGAGTACGCGGAGGCCCGGATCATCGAGCGGATCTGCGAACCGGAACGGCAGGTCATCTTCCGGGTGCCCTGGGAGGACGACAGGGGTCGGATCCGGGTCAACCGGGGCTTCCGGGTCGAGTTCAACAGCGCCCTCGGCCCGTTCAAGGGTGGCCTGCGCTTTCATCCCTCGGTGTACCTGGGCATCGTCAAGTTCCTCGGCTTCGAGCAGATCTTCAAGAACGCGCTGACCGGGCTGCCGATCGGTGCCGGCAAGGGCGGCGCGGACTTCGATCCCAAGGGACGCTCGGACCGCGAGGTGATGCGCTTCTGCCAGAGCTTCATGACGGAGCTGCACCGGCACATCGGGGCGCAGACGGACGTGCCGGCCGGCGACATCGGGGTGGGCGGCCGGGAGATCGGCTACCTGTTCGGCCAGTACAAACGAATCACCAACCGGTACGAGTCGGGCGTCCTGACCGGCAAGGGTCTGGCGTACGGCGGCGCGCAGGCGCGCACCGAGGCCACCGGCTACGGCGCGGTGTTCTTCGCCGAGGAGATGCTCAGGCAGACCGGCGACGGTCTGGACGGCAAGCGGGTGGTGGTCTCCGGCTCCGGCAACGTGGCCATCCACTCGATCGAGAAGGTCCACCAGCTCGGCGGCACGGTGGTCGCCTGCTCCGACTCCACCGGCTACCTGCTCGATGAGAAGGGCATCGACCTCGACGTGTTGCGGGAGTTGAAGGAGCGGCGTCGCGGCCGGCTGGCCGACTACCTGCTCGACGTGCCGCACGCGGTGAGCGTCGCCGGCCGTACGCCCTGGGAGGTGCCCTGCGATCTGGCGCTGCCCTGCGCCACCCAGAACGAGATCGGCGGCGCGGAGGCCGCCCAGCTGGTCGCCGGCGGCTGCGCAGTGGTGGTGGAGGGGGCGAACATGCCGACCACGCCCGAGGCGGTGCGCATCCTCGGTCGAGCCGGCGTGCGGTTCGCTCCCGGCAAGGCGGCGAACGCCGGCGGGGTGGCGGTGAGTGCCCTGGAGATGCAGCAGAACGCCAGTCGGGAGTCGTGGACCTTCGCGGAGTCGGAGCAGCGGCTGCGGGAGACGATCCGGGACATCCACGCCCGCTGCTGGGCGACGGCGGAGGAGTACGGCCTACCGGGCGACTACGTGGCCGGCGCGAACATCAACGGGTTCCGCCGGGTCGCCGAGGCGATGCTGGCGCACGGCCTGGTGTAGCGGCTGGACAGACAGGTACCGGTGCCCGTCGGAGGGAACGGCGGGCACCGGTACCTTACGTTCTCCGGGCCCTGCCCGGACTGATGGATCAGTTCGCGCCACCCGCTCCGAAGCGGTTGCGCCGCCGCCAGGCCAGCGTGCCGAGCAGCAGGACGGCACCGGCGGCGACGAGCCCGCCGCCGACCTTCATCGGCGTGTCCAGGCTGCTGCCGGTGACCGGCAGGTGCGGCTTCTTCTTGTGCAGCACCCGCAGCTGGGTCGAGGCGGTACGCCCGGACTCCCGGCCGGTGCCGGTGAAGGTGAGCAGGCCGGTCACGGACGGCGTGTAGCGCCGGGTGAAGACCCCTTCGGAGTTGGTCCGGGCGGTGAAGCTCAACGGCGCGCTGGCCTGGAAGGCAACCGGCGCCATCGCCACGGTGCTGCCGTCGCTGCGCCGTGCCGTGCCGGCGGCCGGTGCGGCCAGCGGCGCCACCGAGACGACAATGTCGACCGTCTCGTTCGGCCCGTAGTTGCGGCCGGTCAGGATCACCGTCTCACCGAGGAAGATGGTGGGTCGGTTCACCGTCAGCGACGCCAGCACCGGCGGATACGGCGGTGGCTGGGGCGGATCGGTGACTGTTGGCGACGGCTGCGGCTGCGGTTGCGCCGCCCCCGCCGCAGCCGGCACGGCCACCACGGCCAGACCGACCGTGAGCGCCATGATGATGCGGGATAGCCGCATGGTTCGTTCCCTCCTACTGAGAACAGCTTGGTGCGGTAACAACTTGGGTGGTCCATGGGGTGGCGGTGGGAGTCAGCCACAGCTCGGCCGCTCCGCTCTCCGTCTTCCCGGTCAGCAGCGAGATCTCCAACGTTCGGGTCCCGCCCGGTCCGATCTCGACGTTGACGGTGGCGACCTGCCGCCGCCGTTCGGTGCCGTTGCCCACCGAGGTCTCGGCACCGTCGAGGCGGGTGTCGAGCACCGCCCCGCCGGCCGGGCCGTACACCGACACGAGGGTCCGGACGGTGTAGGGGTCCCCGGCCCGACCGAGGCCGAGAACCGACTCGCTGAGCCCCGAGGCCGGTGCGGTGGACCGGAGCGTCACCCGCAGGTTCAGCTCGCGGCGGCCGTCGGCGTGGCAGTCGCCGACCGTCAGGTCAGCGGTCTGCCGGAGGTAGTAGCCGAGCTTCGCGCCGCTGCCGTCGTTGAGGAACACGCCGACCGTCGGCACGGTGTCCTGTTCCGGAAGCGTCCCGGCCATTCGGCTGTCGCCGAATGTCCGCTGTTCCTCCGGTCGGGCACTCCAGAACAGTATCCGACGTTCTTGTATAGAGCGGTCGAATGCGGACAACAACCCATTCGGGTGGACGTTCCTCGCGAACAGGGTGTCGAAGATCGTGGCCGCCGCGTCCGCGAAGAAGGCGTCCTGCTTGCTCGGATCCATCCGCTGGTAGGTGTCGCTGAGCAGGGTCCGGACCGCGTTCTCGGCGCTCAACGCCACCCCGCCCGGCACCCGCACCGGCCCGGTGGCCTTCAGCAGGTAGGACAGCACCACCGGATCGACGGCGAGAACGCCGTCGACGGTCACCCCGCTGTGTCGGCGGTACATCTCCCGGTACAGAGCGGCGGCTGTCGGAAAATGCGGACTGAGGTTGACGTCCGCCGGATAGATGCCGGGCAGCTCTCCCCAGAGGGCCCGCCACTCCACCGGGATCTTCAGCGGCTCGACGAAATGGCCGAGACTTGCGCTGCTGCCCTGGGCGCCCATCTTCACCCGGCCCTTGTTCGCCTCGATGACGGCGTATGCGCCGAACATGCCGCCGGTAGCCCGCAGTTCCGCGGGGTTCTGGGACACCAGCAGGTACCTTCGCGCCCCGTCGACGCCGAGCAGCGGCGGCAGCAGGCGGCTGGCCCGGTCCGCCGCCGAGGTCATCGCGGCCAGCCGGTCGATCTCGCCAAGCAGGTCCACCAGGGCGCGCCGGACCTGTCCGACCAGCCGGTCACCCGAGACTCCGGCCAACTCCGTGCGGGTCCGCTGCACCGTGGCGTGCACCGCGACCAGATCGTCGGTGACGGCACGCAGGCCGGTCAGGTCCAGCCGGCCCTCCTGGGGCACCAGGCCGCCCAGGTCGACGCGGAGCAGCGCCGGGAACGCCTGGCGGGCCAGGTCGTCGATGGCGATGGCGATCTGTCGGACCGCGGTGAGGTTCGCGCCGGCGACCGGGGTCTGCCGACCGAGCCACCAGCCGGGGTCGCCGGTGGCCCGCCGCGCCGCGCCGGACTGCTCCTGCAACGCGGCGAGGGTCCGCTGGGCGCGTGCGGTGTCGCCACCGACCAGATGGGCGCTCAGCTCACCGGCCAGGCCCGCGGCGTTGACCAGGTGGGCGCGGGCCTGCCAGCCCCGGAAGCCGACCCAGCCGGCGAGGCCCAGCAGCAACGAGCCGACCACAAGTGTGGTCAGCAGGATGCGACGCAGTCGGGCGCGCCGACGGCGGCGGGACCGACTGCGTCGACGCCGAGGGCTCTCGCTCTCCGTCACATCACACCCCTTCCGAAAACGGACAGAAGACCACATTGTTCTTAACACCTAACGGTCAGAATGGTGTGGTAATAACGGGATCAGACGTTATGAGAGGTTCGCTCGCTATTCGCGTTACGCCTGGTTCCCTCGGCTGCGGCCTCCCGCAGTAGTTCCTCGATCCGGTCAACGCCCGACGGCAGCGACATGTCCCGCAGATACGCTTCCCGACCACGCCGACCCATCTCGGCCCGCGCCGGGGCCGGAATCTGCGCCGCCAGCCAGAACCGGTCCGCCAGGCTGGCCCAGTCCTCCGGCGGGCAGGACAGCCCCGCCCGGGCCCGTTCCACAAGGGTCGCGGTGTCCCCACCGGCCGAGGCGACCACCGGCGCGCCGCAGGACAGGGCCGCCTGGAGCTTGTCCGGCACGCTGCTACGCAACTCCGGCAGATCGCGCACCATCACGAGCTGATAGTCGGCGGCGGCGTACAGCTCGGGCATGTCCAGCGGGGAGCGCCGGTCCACGAACCGGACGTTGTCGGCCCGCAGCTCGGCGGCGAGCCCCCGCACCCGCCGCTCCTCGGAGCCCGATCCCACCAGGACCAGGTCCACGGTCTCGCCCAGAGCCGCCGCCGCCCGTACCGCGGTGTCCAGCCCCTGGCGTGCCCCGATGGTGCCGGCGTGCATCAGGACGCACCGCTGGTCTCGGCGGACCAGCCGCCGCGCGGCCGGGCTGGCCGAGGCCGGGCGGAAGATCCGCTCATCGGTCCAGTTGAGCACCACCCGGAGCCGGGCCTTGTCGATCCCGTCGACGGCGAGCGTGTCCCGCAGGGAGGGCGTGGTCACCGCGACCCTGCTGGCGGCCCGGTAGGTCCGCAGTGTGGCCGCCCGGACCCGCACCGCCCACCGGCTGTCGTCGACCGAGTCGGGGACCTGTTCGGCCCAGACGTCCGGCACGTGCAGCACCAGCGGCACCGGACCGAGCAGGCGCAGCAGGGCCGCCGAGGCGAACGCGGCAGCCGGCGGCTGATGCACGTACAGCACGTCCACCCCGGCCAGGAACCGGCGACCGACAAGCGCCGCGCTGCCGGCGAAGGAGAGCCAGGAGGCCATCCGGCCGCGCACGGTGGCGTCGCCGGTGCTGTACCGGGGCACCCGCCGCACGGTGAGTCCCCGGCTACGGGTCTCGTGGTGCCAGCGCTGCCGCCAGCCCGGGTAGACGTGCCCGCCCGGATAGTCGGGAAAGCCGGTGAGCACCCGCACCTCGTGCCCCCGCGCGGCCAGCTCCTCGGCGAGACTGCCGGGGATGAACGCCGGCTCCGGCGGAAAGTGGTACGTCAGGATCCCGATTCGCACCGGGACACCCCCGTCCCCGACCACCGGTTCGGCGCGCCGCCCGGCACCGGGGCCACGACGACTGCGTACGATCTCCACATCCCCTCACGGGACGGACGCCGCCGGCGACCGCCCCTCGTCGCGGTGCCGCCGCCCGCGACCGCGTCGTCCAGGGGGTTCCACATGCTCAGCGGGTTGCTGTTCGTCTGCCACGCCAACCTGTGCCGGTCACCGATGGCCGAGTACACCGCGCGCCGCCTGCTCGCCGGGCGCTCGGTGACGGTGGCCAGCGCCGGCACCGACGCCGTCGAGGGCCTGGCCATGCATCCGTACGCGGCGGCGATCGCCGCCGAGACCGGCGACGACCCCACGTCGTTCCGCAGCCGGCTGCTGCTGCCGCAACACCTCACCGACGCGGTGCTGGTGCTGACCGCCACCCGGCGCCAACGCTCGATCTGCACTGCGCTGGCACCGGCGGCGCTGCACCGGACGTTCACGCTGCGCCAGTTCGGCCGGCTCGCCGCGGCGGCCGAACCGCCGCTGGACGAGCAGGACGATCCGGTACGGGCCGCGGTGGCCGCCGCCGCCCTGGCCCGGGGGCGGTTGCAGCCCGCCCCCGGGGACGCCGACGACCTGCGTGACCCGGTCGGGGGCACACCAGAGGACTTCCGACGCTGCGCGGAGGAGATCGACCGGGCGCTGCGCCCTCTGGCGACGCTCATCGGGACAGCCGGGTGAGTTCCTGGGTGTGGTCGCTCACCTCGCCGGCGCGGGCCCGTTCGGCGTGCCGGCCGGCCCTGCTGAGGTCCGTCGGCACCGACTGGGCACCCGTGGCGGCGGCCACCACCCGGTAGGCCTCGTACTGGTACGCCTCGGCCTTGGGCACCCGGGCCATGTTCAGCACGCAGCCGAGCAGCCGCACCGACACCGAGTGCAGTGCCCGGGCCGCCGCGGCCACCTGGGCCCGCGAGGTACGTCCCTGCTGGGTGACCAGCAGGGCGCCGTCGGCCTGCACGGCGACCACCACGCCGTCGGTGACCGCGAGCAACGGCGCGGTGTCGATGATCACGATGTCCGCGGACTCGCGAAGGGCCAGCAGCAGGTCCGACATCGCCTTCGAACCCAGCAGTTCGCTCGGGTTGGGCGGGGCCGAGCCGCTGGGCAGCACGAGCAGCGACTTGTCTCCCCAGCGCTGGACCACGTCGCCCACCTGCACGTCGCCGACGAGCACGTCGGTCAACCCGACCCCGGGGTCGATGCCCAGGTAGTCGCCGACCTTCGGTCGGCGCAGGTCGGCGTCGACAAGTAGTACCCGCCAACCCGCCTCGGCCAGGGCGATCGCCAGGTTGCACGACAGCGTGGTCTTGCCCTCGCCCTGCAGGGCGCTGGTCACCGCGATCACCCGGGCCGGCTCGTGCACGTCGACGAAGCGCAGGTTGGTCCGGAGTTTGCGGACGGCTTCGGCCCGCGCCGACGTGGCGGCGTCACCGACGATCAGTGGGGCCGAGCGTGCGCTGGCGTCGACCGGGATCTCACCGAGCAGCGGGCTGCCGGTCACCCGCTGCAGACCGGCCGCGTCGCGCAACCGCACGTCGGCCATGCCGCGCAGGATCGCCAGACCGACGCCGGCCAGCAGGCCGAGCAGGGCGCCGATCACGGTGTTGCGGACCGGCTGCGGCGACACCGGCGTCGGGGTCACCCGCGGCCCGCTCACCACCTCGATCTTGATGGGTCCGGGGCTGCCGTCCGGCCGCGTCTCGACCTTCTGCACCAGCTCGACGAACTTCGCCGAGAGCGCCTCGGTCACCCGCAGCGCCCGGGTCTGGTCGGTGTCGGTGACCGTTGCCCGCAGCAGCACGGTGCCGGTCTCGGTCGAGGTGCTGACCCGACGCTGGATCTCCTCGGCGGTCAGCCCGAGTTGGCTGTCGGCCACCGCGGACTGGGCCAGCCGGTCACTTGTCAGCAGCTCCGCATAGGACTTCACCCGTTGTTGCAGGAAGAGCCCGCCCTGGTAGGCGTCGGTGACCCCCTGGCTCGGCGTGGTGACGAAGAAGGTGACCGAAGCGACGTAACGAGGCTGGGCCCGCACGGTGACCAGCGCGGTCACGCCCAGCGCCACCATGAGGGTGACCAGGACGATCCACCAGTGCCGGCGCACCAGGCGTAGTTGGCGGTACAGGTCCATCAGGCGGGCCTCCGTACCGGGCCGGTAACGCCAAAGAACTTCACGAAAACCCCCAAGGTCGACTCAATCTCGTGAAACCATTAAAGCGGCTCATGCGGCTTATGTCCGGAGTTAGGTATTTTCCCAATGGCGGATCGTGCCCGCAGTGACCAACCGGACCGACGGTCCGTCGGAATCGCTCCGGCCCGGAAAAAATGCGATGTCTTCGTCGAGCGCTCCGGGTGACTCGTCGCCCTCCTGTGGGAAGAGTCGCGTTCGCCCCGCTCGCGACGGCCCTCGGCACTGGATAGGGTCTTGCACGGGTGTGCCGGGAAGCCTGGTCGGCGATGGTGCCGTGCTGCCCTCCGACCGACGAGATGGACCTCACGTATGACCGACCAGAACCCGCGCCCTGAGCGCCGCGGCGTGCGCCGCCTCTTCGCACGTACCTCCTGGCCGGAGGCCCGTTTCCTGGCCGACGTGCTTCGCACGGAGACCGTCGGCGGTGCCCTGCTGCTCTTCGGCGCCGTGATCGCGCTGGTCTGGGCGAACTCGCCCTGGGGTGACTCCTACGCCGAGTTGGGGCGGTGGGTGCCCTGGTCGGGCGGCGCGGCGTGGCACCTCGACCTCGACCTCGCCCACTGGGCCGCCGATGGACTGTTGGCCATCTTCTTCTTCGTGGTCGGCCTGGAGCTGAAGCGCGAGTTCGTCGCCGGTGAATTGCGCGATCCACGGCGGGCGGCGCTACCGGTGGTGGCGGCCGTCGGCGGAATGGTCATACCGGCGCTGATCTTTGTGGGCGTGAACGTCGCCGGTGGAGGCGACGGACTGCGCGGTTGGGCGATCCCGACCGCGACCGACATCGCCTTCGCGCTGGCCGTGCTGGCCGTGATCGGGGCCTACCTGCCCCAGGGGCTGCGGGCCTTCCTGCTCACTCTGGCCGTGGTCGACGACCTGCTGGCCATCACCATCATCGCGATCTTCTACACCGACGACTTCAACCTGCTGCCGCTGCTCGGCGCTCTGGTCCCCATCGCCCTGTTCGGGCTGCTGGTGCAGCGTCGTCGCACCTGGTGGTGGGCGCTCATCCCGCTCGCGGCGGTCGCCTGGACGCTTGTGCACTCCTCCGGGGTGCACGCCACCGTGGCCGGCGTGCTGCTGGGCTTCACCGTACCGGTGCTCGCCGGCAAGGGGGGCGGCGACGGCCGTCGCCCGATGCCCGGCCTCGCCGAGCACCTGGAGCGTGTGTGGCGGCCGATCTCGGCCGGCTTCGCGGTGCCGGTCTTCGCGTTCTTCGCCGCCGGTGTCTCGCTGCGCGGCGCCGACCTGGGCGCGGTGGTGACCGACCCGATCGTCCTCGGTGTCGTGCTCGGTCTGGTCGTCGGCAAGTGTGTCGGCATCGTCGGCTCGACCTGGTTGCTGGCCCGGTTCACCCGCGCCAGCCTGGACGAGGACATCACCTGGTCCGACCTGCTCGGTGTGTCGTTCCTGGCCGGTATCGGCTTCACCGTGTCGCTGCTCATCGGCGAACTGGCCTTCGGCTCCGACGCCATCGAAGGCGACAACGTCAAGGCGGCGGTGCTCGCCGGCTCGCTGATCTCGGCACTGCTGGCCACCGTGGTGCTACGGCAGCGCAACAAGGTCTACCGGGCGATCGCCCTCAAGGAGCAGGTCGACCTCAACCAGGATGGCGTGCCGGACGTCTACCAGAAGCCCGGCGGCTGACCACCGTCCCCCTGCTCAACCCCCGGACGCCCGGCCGACCCGCTCGGCCGGGCGTCCGGCATCTCCCGATCGTCGCCTGAAATCCGCGATCAACGTGCCACGTACCAGCAGGCGCAGCGCCACGATCGCCACCAGGACCGCGATCTCCATCCAGGACTGCCCCCCGGTCAGCCGCAGCAGACCGGCAGCGAGCAGCATGTCGAGCAGCACCCCCAGGGCCGTCGTGCGGGAGCCGGTGCTGAGCAGCGCCACCGCCGCGGCGAGCACACCGAGGCCCGTGATGACGGCGGACACGAGCATCCTCATCGAGCGTCCACCTGCTGCTGCTCGTGCTCGATCTCACGACCCAGCACGTAGTTCAGCACCGTCCGGATGGCGGCGATGGCGGCCAACTGACCGATCTGCGCGAAGGTCGGCGACAGCGCGGTGCGCAGGATGTCCGCCGCCAGCTGGAACTCCAGGCCCAGGGTGAGGAAGCGCCCCAGGGACAACCGGATCTGGGTGAACACCGCGGCGTCGCGGTGGCGCAGCCCGTCGACCACGAATCGCAGCGCGGCCAGGGCCGCACCGACGACTATGACGAACGCGCCGACGAGCTCCACCGCGGTCACCAGCAGCTGGTGGCCCCGTTGGAGGATCACCTCGACGTCCACCCCGGCGCCTTACCCGGCCTGCATCCGGGTAGTCGGCGCCGGGGACCTGGCGAC
Organism: Micromonospora sp. NPDC049891; assembly: GCF_040660295.1. Classification (NCBI taxonomy): domain Bacteria; kingdom Bacillati; phylum Actinomycetota; class Actinomycetes; order Micromonosporales; family Micromonosporaceae; genus Micromonospora; species Micromonospora sp. NPDC049891. Next base: position 103,259 of record NZ_JBFAML010000011.1, on the reverse strand, counting down.
GACGTCGAGGTGTACAGCACAGGCGTCAGGGCGCTGGTGCGGGTGCCGGGCCGCTCAGCGCAACTGGGTCACCGCGTCGACGATCAGCCACACACCGCTGATCGCGAAGAGCGTGGCGGCGCCGTACCTGATGGTTCGTTCCGGCAGTTTCCGGCCGAGCAGCCGGCCGGCGACGATGGCCAACGCGTCCGCCGCGACCATGCCGACCGTCGAGCCGATCCAGGTGCCGAACCAGCCGTACTGGGTGGCCAACGTGATGGTCGCGAGCATCGTCTTGTCGCCCAGTTCGGCGAGGAAGAACGCGACACCGACGGTGATCACGGCCGATCTGCCGCCCCGGGCGGCCCGTCGCTCATCGTCCTCGGTGAGCCGATCACCCCGCAGCGTCCAGGCACCGAAGCCGAGAAAGGCCAGACCCGCCAGCAGCGAGATCCAGGCGGTCGGCAGGGCCGCGCCGAGGCCGTGACCGATCGCCACCGAGGCGAGGTGCACCACGGCGGTGGCGACGGTGATGCCGATCAGCACCGGCATCGTGCGGTACCTGGTGGCGAAGGCCAGGGCCATGAGCTGGGACTTGTCTCCCAGCTCGGCGACGAAAATGACGCCGAAGCTGACCACCAGCGCGGCGAGGAACCCGTCCATGATGTCCTTCCCGGATCACGCCGGGAGGAGGTGTGGGGACGCCCTCGACCCGGCTGTAACAGCCTGGTCGAAGGTCTCGCCCGCCTCGTCGGAACGAGGCCGGGTGGCCGGATGCGTGACGCACCAGTATGTCGACCACGACGTTATGGGCTACTCCCCTTCGCTGCGCCAAGCCTAGCCGATCGTCCGCCGACGGATCCCCGGGGTCCGGTGTGGCAGCACCGGAGCACGCTGCGACCTGGTCGGCTCGGACGGGGTGCCTCGCTCACTCGGCGCGGGCGAGGGTCACCCCGAACAGGCCGTCCGGGTCGGTCCAGAACCGTTCGGTACGGAAACCCGCGGCGGCCAGCTCACCCCCGATCCGCTCCGGGCGGAACTTCGCCGACACCTCGGTACGCAGGTCCTCACCGGCGGCGAAGTAGACGTCCAGGTCGAGCACCTTCACCCGCATGGACCGCTCCGCCCGCAACCGCATCTCGATCCACTCCTGCTCCGGGTTCCAGAGCGCGACATGGGCGAACGCCGCCGGGTCGAAGTCGGCGTCGAGTTCCCGGTTGAGCACCCGCAACACGTTGCGGTTGAACTCCGCGGTGACTCCTGCCGCGTCGTCGTACGCGGGCACGATCACCGCCGGATCCTTCACCAGGTCGGTACCGACCAACAGCCAGTCGCCCGCCTCCAGCGCGGCCCGCATCCCGGCGACGAACTCCGCCCGTTCGACAGGCAGCAGGTTGCCGATCGTGCCGCCGAGGAAGATGACCAGCCGCCGCCCGCCGGCCGGCAGGTGATCCAGGTGGCGGGTGAAGTCCCCGACGATGCCGCGTACCCGCAGCCCCGGGTAGTCGGCGGCGAGGGCGGCGGTGGACCCGGCCAGGGCGCTCACCGACACGTCCAACGGCACGAACGTGCCGAGTCCCCCGCGCTGGGTGAAGGCGTCCAGTAGCAGGCGGGTCTTCGCCGAGGACCCGGAACCCAGCTCGATGAGAGTCTTCGCGCCGGTCAGCTCGGCGATCTCCGCCGCCCGCTCGGCCAGGACGGCGCGCTCGGTCCGGGTCGGGTAGTACTCCGGCAGACGGGTGATCTCGTCGAACAGCTCGCTGCCCCGGGAGTCGTAGAACCACTTCGGCGGCAGCCACTTCGCCGGGGCGGTCAGCCCGACGCGTACGTCCCTTCGCAGGCTGCGGCTGATGTCCTGATCGTCGAGGTGGATCTCGAGCGGTTCAGCGCCCATCTGTGTCCCCTTCCGTCGTGTCTGACAGGTGTGTGCGGACCCACGCGTTCCCGGCGGTGAGCACTCGGCACGCCTCACCACGCCGCCAGTGCCTGCTGGCGCAGATCGGTAGCCGTGGCCTGGACGAGCTGCCCGTCGGGCACCGCACGCCAGCCCGGTCCGTCGTCGTGCGGTTCGGATACCAGCAGCACCGACGCGGACGTGGCACGCAGCGACAGGGCGTGCCCGGCCGCGCTGGCGACCACCGTGTGCCCGTCGGTGAGCAGCAGGTTGAGCCGAGACCCGGGTGCCGCCGTAGCGACCGAGGTCACCGTCTCGGCGACCGCCCGGGCCGGCCCGACACCGGCGCGCAACCGGTCGCGGACCAGCGCCCACAGCAGTGCCGAGTCGGTCGTCGCGTCGAGGGTGAGCAGGTCCCGTACGGGTAGCTCGGCGGCGAGCGGGACCATCGAGTCGGGCCAGCCCCGCACCACGCCGTTGTGGCTGAACAGCCACCGCCCGTCGGCGAAGGGCGCGGCGGCGGTGTCGACGATCGCCATGCCGACCGTGGCCGAGCGGACGGCGGCCAGCACCGCGCCGGCCGAGGTGACTGCCGCCAGCTCGGCGATGGTCGGGTCGCTCCAGATCGGCTGCGCCCGGCGGTACCGCACCGGCGTCTCGCCGTCCGGGTACCACCCGACGCCGAAGCCGTCGGCGTTTATGGTCCCGCCGCCGCGCATGTCGCGCGGTGCCCAGGACTGGCGTAGCAGTGAGTGCGGCGGATCGAACAGCAGCTCACGCAGGGTCAGCGGTGGCCCCAGGTAGGCCAGGTGTCGGCACATCAGACGACCGGCTCCCCGAACCTCACCGGTGCGCCTCGTCGGGACGGGCGTCACGGGCGCAGCGGAAGCCGCTGAAGATCTGCCGACGGATCGGATAGTCCCAGTTGCGGAACGTGCCGCGGCAGGCCGCCTGGTCGGTGCCGAACGAACCACCCCGCAGCACCTGGTAGTCGTCGCCGAAGAAGACCTCGGAGTATTCCCGGTAGGGGAAAGCGGCGAAGCCCGGATAACCCCGGAAGGGGGTCGCGGTCCACTCCCACACGTCGCCGATGAGTTGATGCACCCCGAGCGGCGAGACGCCCGCCGGGTAGGCGCCCACCGGTGCCGGCGACAGGTGCCGTTGGCCCAGGTTGGCGTGCGCCGAGGTGGGGTCGCCGTCGCCCCACGGGTAGCGCCGGGACCGGCCGGTCGCCGGGTCCCACCGGGCGGCCTTCTCCCATTCCGCCTCGGTGGGTAGCCGCTTGCCCGCCCAACTGGCGTACGCCTGCGCCTCGTGGAAGCAGACGTGCACCACCGGCTCGTCGTCGCGGACCCGGGCCAGGCTGCCGAACCGCAGGTAGGCCCAGCCGTCTCCGTCCCGCCGCCAGTGCATCGGCGCGCTGAGCCCGGCCCGCTGGCGGTGCTGCCAGCCGGCCTCGGTCCACCAGCGGGGATCGTCGTATCCCCCGTCGGCGATGAACGCGCGGTACGCGCCGTTCGTCACCGGCGCCGCGTCGATGACGTACGCGGGCAGATCCATCCGATGTGCCGGACGCTCGTTGTCCAGCGCCCACGGGTCGGTGTCGGTGCCCATCACGAACGGGCCGGCGGGCACCAGCACCTCAGCCGGCACCCGCACGGTCGGTTCGGGTGGCGGCGGCGCGTGCAGCGCGGCGGGGCCGGAACGCAACTGGTGGGTGGCGAGCATCGTCTCGTCGTGCTGCTGCTCGTGCTGCACGATCATCCCGAAGGCGAAGCCGTCGGCGACCAGCCGGCCGCTGTCGAAGGTGACCCGGTCCAGCAGGTCGTACACCTTCTCCCGGACCGTGGCCAGGTACGCGCGGGCCTCCGGCGGCGGTAGCAGCGGCAGCGACGGTCGGTCCCGACGCGGCTGCTTGAACGCGTCGTACAGGTCGTCGATGTCGCACCGGACCGGTTCCCGCCCGCCGACGTCGCGGACCAGCCAGAGCTCCTCCTGGTTGCCCACGTGCGCCAGGTCCCACACCAGCGGGGACATCAACGGTGAGTGCTGGCGGATCAGGTCGGCGTCGTCCACCGCCTCGGTCAGCAGGGCGGTGCGGGCCCGGGTACGCGCCAGTTCCGCCGCGATCCGGCCGCGCAACGCCTCGGCGTCGCGGTCGATGCTGGTGTCGGTCACCGCTGGCTCCTCTCCGCGGCGGCACGCCGCCGTCGCAATCCTTTGTCGATCTCCCGGTGCAGACCCGGCGGCAGGTCCAGCCGCGGCAGCGCGCTCCGGGCCAGGTCGAACAGGTCTGCGGCGGCCCGGGCCACTGTCACGTCACGCAGGCCGTGCCGGGCGGCACGGTGCCAGGCGTCGGCGGCGGGCGCGGTCACGTCCATCGCCGCGGCGGTCGTGTCGGGGCCGCTGAGCAGCGCGCTGAGCACCGCCACCGGCAGGATCCACCCCCGCCCGGGTTGCGCGTCGAGATAGCGGATCTCCAGATAGCCGCGTGGTCGTACCGGCGGGAACAGGGTGCTGACGTGGTATTCCAGGTCGTCGACGCGGGGCGGTCGGTGCAACGCCCCGTCGATCCAGTCGGCGAACGTCACGTCCGGCGGTGCCGTCCAGTCCGGACCCTCCGCACGGACGCAGAGCAACGGCGCGGCCAGCACGTACGCCGTCCAGGCGGTGACCGGATCCCGGTCGGCCCGGGCGGGCGTCCAGACCGGGGCGGTGCGGGCGGGATCGATGCGCCACCACGCACCCATCCGGGCGGACGCCCAGCCGGTGTCGCGGCCGGCGTGCCGGCCGGCGGTGGCGAAGGCGGCGAGCAGGGGCGGCCCGACCGCGTGTACCAGGTGCCAACGGGCCGCGAGCTGCTGCGGTTGCCCCGCGTCGAGGCAGATCTGCAGGCCGGCCGTGCTGTACATCATCGTCTGCCCGTCCGGCCCGCGACGGTCGAAGACCTGGCGCATCGCGCGGTAGCGGGGCGTGTCGATCACGGGCTGGGGGTGCCGGTACGGATCGATGCCGGCCCGGCCGAGAGTCAGCCCGGCGGCGCCCAGCAGTCTGGTGACCTGCTCCACGTCAGACTGGGTGGCCTCGATCAGCGCGGCCACGCCGGCTCGCGGTGGGGTGGAGATCTCCAGTTGCCCACCGGGCTCGACGGTCATCGCGCTGCCCCGTAGCAGGCGCAGGGAGGGGCTGGTCGGGTCCAGCGTGGTGGGGCCGTACGGCCCCAGTGCCGCGCGCAGCCGCGCGGCGTCGACGGGACGGACCGGATCGACGGCGTCGTGGACCGTCCATTCCAGCTCGACCCCGGTCAGCGTGGGTGGGCCGGTCTTGAAGCAGATCCGGGCGAGGTGCCGGGCGGCGGCAGCGCGGTCCCGCAGCACCGGGACCTGGTCCACCTCCGGTGACATCACCATGCGTGGCTCCTTCCCGATCGGATCCGCCGCCACGGTAGCCCAACCCGGTGACATCGAATCCTTGTGAACCTGAATCGCAGGGTGCGGGCGCACCATCTCCAACGGCCCGGCAGGTCGTCCGCGGCGGCGGGTTGACGAGGGGCTTCACCCCGATGTCGGCACGGACGGCTCCGCCACCATCTGTGTAGCAGGGGCCTACCGCACGTCGAACGGATTTCACGATTCGGTCATGTTTTGCCGAGGGTGGTCCGCGCCCGCGCGGACGCCGGACCGGCGGTGTCCGGCGGTCCCGGGCGGCATTCCAGGAGACCGGCCCGCCTGGCGAGTCTGCTGCGACCGCGCCTAGCTGGTGGGCGGGTCCGCGTCGGACTCGGCCCGCAGCCCCTCGCAGTACTCGTCCACGTGTTCCGCGCCGCCGGCCGCCGCCACCAGTTCCTGGAAGGCGGGGGTACGCAGTGCCTTTTCCCGTTGCCGTTCCGACTTGGCCAGGTAGGCCTTGCAGAGACCCGGACGGTCCGTGGTGTTGTCGGAGTTGCCGGGACCTACGTACGCGCTGGCCTCGGGACTCGGTGTCGACGACGCGCTTGCCGGTGGCGACGGAGGAACTGTGGTCGCGTCCCCGCTGGGACGACCGGTCGCGGAGGTCGCGGCGGTCGGCGCTGCGGAGGGCTCACCGGTGGGGGTGCCCTCGCCGGTGGTGGGCTCCGGCGCGGCCGGGCTGGTGACAGCCGGCGGCGGTGCCACCGGACCGGAGCGGTCCAGACCGACGGCGGCCAGGGCTGCGCCCGCGGTTGCGGTGGCCGCCAGGCCGGCGATCCAGGCCACCGCACCGGCGGTGAACCGGTGCCGTCGTCGCCGGGTCACCGAGACCGCAGCCTCCGGCCGGTAGGCGGTCCGGAACGCCGCGACGGCGGCCTCCTCGCCGGCGAGCTCCCGCTCGCGGGCCGGTGCGGCGGCGGCTCGCAACAGGTCGGCGAGCGGGTCGGCCGGACCCGGTGCCGGTCGCGAGGAGCGGGCCTCGGGGGCGGCGTCCAGCAGCCGTTCGTGGTCGGCGCGCAACGACCGGCGCAGCATGATCCGAAGTCCGCGCATGTCAGCCGTCCACCGGTTCGGTCTGGGGCGGGAGGCTGGCCCGCTGGTGCGGTCGGGTGTCGGTCCGTGGAACGGCCGGGGCATCGTCCGGCGCGGTGGCCGCCCCCCGCTGGTCCAGCAGGAGAGCAAGCCGGCGCAGGCCGCGGTGCGCGGCGGTACGCACCGCACCGGCCCGCCGACCGAGCACCCGCCCGGCGGTCTCGGCGTCGAGCCCGATCACGGCGCGCAGCAGGACCGCCTCGGCCTCCCGGGGCGGCAGGCTGGCGATCATGGCGAGCGCCGCCTCGGTACCGATACTCTCCCCCGCCCGCTCGGCGGTGTCGGCGTCTCCGGCCAGCTCGCTGAGTTCCTGCACCGGCACTGACAGCGCGGGGCGACGGCGTTGCCGGCGCAGGTGGTCCATGGCCCGGTTGCGGGCGATGGTGACGGCCCAGGCACGGAACTCACCACCGGTGAAGGTGGGCAGGTCGCGGGCGACCTGCAACCAGGTCTCCGACGCGACGTCCTCGGCGTCCGCTCCGACCAGGGCGGTGAGGTAGCGCAGCAGCCCGGGCTGGAGGTTGCGGTAGAGGTGACGGAAGGCGTCCTCGTCACCGCCCCGAGCGGCCTCGACCAACTGGTCCAGTTCACCGGTCACCGTCGCACCGCCGCCGACCGCCGGACCGCGATGCGGACGACCACCTGGCGGGCACGCGTCGTCCCGACCGGTTCCGCGCGCCGGACCTCGATCCGCACCCCACCCCCGTTGACCTGAACCGAACCGGGCCGTGTGGCCCGGTAGCGGATTCTCGCCGACAACGACGAGGACCACAACCTGGACCCCGCGCGCCGTCACACCGACCGGATGAGGCTGACGTCGGGCCTGCCGGCGCAGTCGAACAGGCCGTCATGGCCGCACCCGTAGTGAGAATTGTCTACCGGCCCCAGAGCGATTCGCCGTAACGCGTCAGGGGTTCCGGACGCTGCGGACACCCGCTGGCCGGCTCACCAGGGTCCGGCGCGGACGAAAACGTGACGCCCCGTGCCGGCGGGATCACCCCGGGACATTCGCGGCGACGGCTGGCGGGCCCGACCCGGTACGGCACCGGGACGGCGAGCCCGCACGGCCCGACCCGCCGACGCGCCGTTCGGGCCTGCTGTGGGTACGGTGGTGCCGTGTTGTCTTCGGAGGTCGTACTCAGCGGTCGGTACCGCTTGGACGAGCGTGTCGCCACCGGCGGCATGGGCGACGTCTGGCGGGCGACCGACCTGATCCTCGGGCGGCAGGTCGCGGTAAAGGTGCTGCTGCCCTCCCTCGTCTCCGACCCCGATTTCATCGCCCGGTTCCGGGCCGAGGCGCGGATCATGGCGGCGCTGCGGCACCCGGGCATCGTGCAGGTCTACGACTGCGGCGAGGACGACCTGCCCGGCGGTGGCCGCGCCGACTACCTGGTCATGGAGTTCGTCACCGGTCAGCCGCTGTCGAAGCGGATCGAGGCCGAGGGACGCCTGGACGTGGGCGTGGCGATGTCGGTGGTGGCGCAGGCGGCCCAGGCGTTGCACGCCGCCCACCTCGGCGGGATCGTGCACCGCGACGTCAAGCCGAGCAACCTGCTGATGCAGGAGGACGGCACTGTCGTCCTGGTGGACTTCGGCGTGGCCCGGTCGACGAACGTCACGAGCATCACCAGCACGAACGCGGTCCCGGGCACCGCGCTCTACATGGCTCCCGAGCAGGCCGCCGGACGACCGGTCTCCGGAGCGACCGACCTGTACGCCCTCGGTGCGGTCGCCTACTGCTGCCTGACCGGCAGTCCACCGTTCACCGGCGACAACCCTCTCCAGGTCGCCGTCCGGCATCTCGACGACCCGCCGCCGGAACTGCCGCACGACATTCCGGAAGCGGTTCGGGTGCTTGTCGACCGGGCGCTGGCCAAGGATCCGGCCGACCGGTTCAGCAGCGGCGCGGCGATGGCGGAGGCGGCGCGGGCGGCCGTGTCGGACGGCACCCTGCCCACGACTGTGGTCCCGATGGCCAGGGGACTGCGCGACGCGGGGCCGGACACCCGCAGCGGGCTACCGGTGATCGACGCGCCGCCACCGGGCCGACGACGCCGCGGCAAGCTGGTGGGCGCGCTCACCGCCGTGCTTGTCGGGTTGACGGCGCTCGGTGCGGCGCTGGGCGCCACGCAGGACGCGAACACCCCGGCGGTCAAGCTGCCCACCACCGCGCCGACGGTCGAGTCCACCGATGAGGAAGAAGCTCCACCGAGCCAGCAGGAGAGCGCACCGGCGCAGGTGCCGCTGCGGCCGGCCGGTTCGACCACCCGCCCGACCGAGTCCCCGTCACCCGAGCCGTCCTCGCCGCAGCCCAGCGAGTCGAGCGAGCCCGCGTCACCGGAGCCGACCACACCCAGCCCCGATCCGGAGCCGACGGGCACGTCCAGCAGCCCCACTCCGCCGGTGACCCCCACGTCGTCGGCGCCCAGCACCCCGCCCGTGGTGGAACCGCCGGGCACCGGCGACGGCGAGGGCTGAGTCCCACAAGCCTCAACCTCCCCGGATTCCCCGAAACGGACGTACGGCACCACACTGCGTCTTAGGCTCCTCACCAGCAGTTATCTCCTACTGTTCGGGAGTTCGGGTGAGCGTGGAGAAGTTGGTCGTCGTCGGCCAGGGTTACGTCGGTCTGCCGTTGGCCATGCAGGCCGTCGAAGCCGGCCTGGACGTGGTCGGCCTCGACGTCGACGCGGACCGGATCAAGCGGCTCGCCTCGGGCGAGTCGTTCGTGTCGGACATCCCCGCCGACCGGCTCGGCCGCGCCCTGGCCAGCGGCCGGTACCGTCCGAGCACGGAGTACGCCGATGCCAGGGACTTCGACATCTGCGTCATCACCGTGCCCACTCCGCTGCGCGACGGCACCCCCGACCTGAGCTTCGTGGAGCAGGCCGGCAGCGGGATCGGACCGTACCTGCGGCCCGGTTGCATGGTGGTCCTGGAGTCGACCACCTATCCCGGCACCACCGAGGAACTGCTCCGCCCGCTGCTGGAGTCGGCCAGCGGGCTGCGCAGCCCCGGCGACTTCCACCTCGGGTACAGCCCCGAGCGCATCGACCCGGGCAACCCGACCTGGCGGTTGGCGAACACCCCGAAGGTGGTTTCCGGGGTGGACGCGGCGGCGCTGGCCCGGGTCGACTCGTTCTACCGGCGCCTGGTGGAGCGGACGGTACCTGTGGACTCGACCCGGGTGGCGGAGCTGACCAAACTCATCGAGAACACCTTCCGCCAGGTCAACATCGCTCTGGTCAACGAGCTGACGATGCTCTCGCACCAGTTGGACATCGACGTGTGGCAGGCGATCGAGGCGGCCGAGACGAAGCCGTTCGGGTTCATGCCGTTCCGGCCCGGTCCCGGTGTCGGTGGGCACTGCCTGCCGATCGATCCCTGTTACCTCTCCTGGCAGGTCAAGCGCCGCCTCGGCCGGCAGTTCCGGTTCATCGAACTGGCCAACGACGTCAACCACGAGATGCCCGAGCACGTGGCGCAGCGGGTGATGGCCGGATTGAACCGCTCCGGGCGGACGGTCAAGGACGCCCGCCTGCTGCTGCTCGGACTGGCGTACAAGCGCAACACCGGGGATATGCGCGACTCACCGGCCGTCGAGGTCGCCCGGCGGCTCCGGGAACTCGGCGCCGAGGTCCGGGCGGTCGAGCCGTACGCCGAGGCGCACCATCTGCCCGACGGGGTGCTGACGGTGGACCTGACCGAGCGCGAGCTGCGCGAAGCCGACGGTGTCGTGGTGGTCACCGACCACGACGTGTTCGACTACGACCTCGTGGTCCGGCACGCCCGGTACGTCTTCGACACCCGCAACCGCTGCACCGGTGCCACCGTCGAACGCCTCTGATCAGCGGTCCGCGAGCGCCTCGACGACGGGCAGTGCCAGGGCCCGGCGGGCCGGCAGCACCGACGCGACGAGCGCCGCCAGTACCGCGATCCCGAGGATGCCGCCGAGTCGCCCCCACGGCACGACGAGGGTGAACTCGCCGGCGAGCCGGGACAGCACGGCCATCCCGGCGGCGGCGACCCCGGTGCCGAGGGTGACACCGAGCAGCGTGCCGACAAGCGCGGTGAGCACCGCCTCGACGGCCAGCATCCCCCGCATCCGCGCACGGGTCAGACCGACCGCCCGCAGCACCGCGTTCTCCCGGGTCCGTTCCACCACCGACAGGCTCAGCGTGTTCGCCACCCCCACCAGCGCGATCACCACCGCCAGGCCGAGCAACGCCACCACGAACGCCAGCAGCATGTCCACGGTGCCGGTGAGCATCCGCTTGTACGCCGCCTGGTCCATCAGGTTGACCGTCGGGTAGTCGACCAGGACCGCCTCGATCGCGGCCCGGGCCGAAGCGGTCGACACCCCGACCACCGGATCGATCTCCGCTAGGTAGCCTCGCTCGCCCGGGAAGAGCCGGGTGAAGTCGGCGTCGTCCAGTTCGACGACGTGACCCGCCGGTACCGAGCCGCCGACGCCCTCCGATCCGGTGCCGACCACCACCGCCGCCACCTCGAACGACAGTCCGTCCAGGGTCACCGTCTCCCCCGCCGACCAACCGTGCCGGTCGGCGAGTTCCCGGTGCACCAGCACCCGTCCCGGCCCGAACCGGTCGAGCTGCCCGGTCAGTACCCGTTGGATCCGGTGACCGACAAGCGCCGGGTGGGCGGCGCGGAGCTCGATGTCCTCGACCAGGTGCGTACGCGGCTCGTGCACCGTCGCCAACTCGGGGCGGGTGGCCAGCGCCTCGACCACTCCTGCGGGCAGGTCCACGCCGATCCCGGTCACCAGGAAGTCCACCCCCACCTGGGCGTCGACGCTGCGCTCGATGGCCGCCTTGGTGCTCTGCGCACCCACCACGAAGGAGGAGACCAGACCGATCCCGATCACCAGCGCGGTGGCGGTCGCGGCGACCCGCCGAGGATTGCGGACCGCGTTGGCCACGGCGAGGGCGCAGGTCATCCCGAAGATCAGGCGGGCCGGTACGCCGAACACCCGAACCAGCGCCGGCACCAGCACCGGACCGAACAGGACCAGACCGAGGAAACTGAGCACCCCACCCAGGGCGACGAGCACGACCTGCCCCGCCGAGGCGGCGCCGATCAGGGCCGCCACCCCGGTGGCGAGCACGATCGCGCCGAGCGCCAGGCGTACCCGGCCGGCGGGGCGGGCGACCTGGACGGCGGCGTCGGTCAACGCGGCCACCGGGGCGACCCGGGTGCCCTGCCAGGCCGGTACGAGGGCCGCGCCGACGGTGAGGGCCGTGCCGGCGGCGAGGCAGCCCAGCACGGTGCCGACGGTGAGGGTGAGTTCGCCGTGCAACGGGGTGCCCAGCCGTGCCATCAGGAGGTTGAGGCCGGCCGCCAGTCCGGTACCGAGTGCCACACCGATGGCCGAGGCGGCGATCCCGACCGCTACCGACTCCAGCAGCGTGGCCCGGAACACCTGGCCCCGGGTGGCACCGACCAGGCGCAGCAGCGCGGTCCGTCGGGTGCGCTGGGCGAGCACGATCGTGAACGTGTTGGCGATGACGAAGGCGGCCACCACCACGGCCACCCCGGCGAACGTGAGCAGCACCAGATTGAACTGGCTCAGGTCGCGGACCTCCTCGGCCACGGCGGCGTCGAGGACCTCCTGCCGGGTGCGTACGGTCGTGTCCGCGCCGGCCGCCTCGGCGATCCGCTCGACGAGGACATGGTCGGCGGTCTCCGCCTCGGCCGCCACCATGATCCGGTCGTAGCCGCGGCGTCCGGTGACAGCGAGGGCGTCGGCGCCCACCAGGCCGATGAACGGACCACCGATGTCGCGCGGGGTGCCGGCCACGTCGACCGTGCCCACCAGGGTGTACGGGCGGGCCGCACCGCTGGTGCCGCCGACCCGCACCGGTGCGCCCAGGTCGAAGCCCTGCTCCGCGACGGTCCGCTGGTCGAGCACCAGTTCGCCGGCGCGGGCGGGCAGTCGGCCGGCCGTCACGTCGTACGACTGGAGGGCGGGGTCGATGGGGATCGCGGCGAGGACCCCGTAGCCGAGCACCGGACGGCCGTCGGAGCCGACCACCCCGGCGGTGCCGGTCAGCTCGCCCTCGGCGGCGCGTACCCCGTCGACGGCGCGCACCTGCTCGACCAGGGACGCGTCGATCGCCTCGTCCCGGTAGACGCCGACGTCGGTGTGCCGGTCGAAGGTGCCCGCCCGGTCGTAGGCGCCGGACCGCATCCCGTCCACGAAGATCAACGTGCCGGCGATGAACGCCACGCCCAGGACGACGGCGAGGGTGGACATCAGCATGCGCGCCGCCTCGGCACGCAGCGAGCGCAGGGTCAGCCGGATCATGTCAGCGCCCTCCCGCCGGGGCCGCGCCGTCGGTGTCCAGGTGGGCGAGCACGTCGAGGATTCGCTCGGCGGTCGGCTCGGCCAGTGCCCGGACGAGTCGACCGTCGGCGAGGAAGACCACCCGGTCGGCGTGGGCGGCGGCGACCGGGTCGTGGGTCACCATCACCACCGTCTGCCCGAGGGTGTCGACCGCCTCGCGCAACAGCCGCAGTACCTCCGCCCCGGCGCGGGAGTCCAGGTTGCCGGTCGGCTCGTCGGCGAAGATCACCCACGGTTTGGTGATCAGCGCCCGGGCCACCGCGACCCGCTGCTGCTCGCCACCGGAGAGTTCGGCTGGACGGTGTCGCAGCCGGTCGGTCAGTCCGACCGCCGCGACCACCTGCCGCAGCCAGGCCGGATCGGGTCGCCGTCCGGCGATGTCCAGCGGCAGGGTGATGTTCTCCTCCGCGCGCAGCGCCGGCAGCAGGTTGAACTTCTGGAACACGAAACCGATCCGGTCACGACGCAGCAGGGTGAGCCGGCGATCGTCGAGGCGGCCCAGCTCGGTGTCGCCGACCCGAACCGTCCCGGCGGTGGGCCGGTCCAGGCCGGCCAGGCAGTGCATGAGTGTCGACTTGCCGGAGCCGGAGGGGCCCATGATGGCGGTGAACCGGCCGGCGGCGAAGTCGACGTCGAGGTCGTCGAGGGCGACGACGCCGGCCTGGCCGGTGCCGTACTGCTTGCGCAGGCCCCGGGCGGTGACGGCGACACCTGCGGTGACGTGGACGGGTGGTGCGATCGACACGTGCTGCTCCGTGGGACGGTGGGTCTCGGACGTCCCTGACGCTATGGAGAGCACCGGCCAGTCGAGATCAACCCGGACGCTCGACCTCGGTACGCCTCAGGTCGTCCCGCACCGGGCACACCCGTACGCCTCAGGTCGTACGCGAGCCCTCCGCGCCTGGGGTGACCAGGCCGCTCTCGTACGCCAGCACCACCGCCTGCACCCGGTCGCGGAGCTGGAGCTTGGCCAGGATCCGGCCCACGTGGGTCTTCACCGTCGCCTCGGCGACATGGAGCCGGGCGGCGATCTCCGCGTTTGCCAGTCCCTGCGCGACCAGCAGCAGGATCTCCCGTTCCCGGTCGGTGAGCTGGGCCAGCCGGGGATTCTCGGTTGGCCCGGTGCCGAGCTGACCGGCGAACCGGTCGAGCAGCCGCCGGGTGATCGACGGGGCGACCACCGATTCGCCGCCCGCCACGACCCGGATCGCGGCCAGCAGGTCCTCCGGCGGGACGTTCTTGAGCAGGAAGCCGCTGGCTCCCGCGCGCAGCGCGGCGAACGCGTCCGCCTCGGTGTCGAAGGTGGTCAGCATCAGCACCCTCGGTCCTCCGGCCGGCCGGTCGGCGCAGAGCCGACGGGTGGCCTCCACGCCGTCCATGGTCGGCATCCGGATGTCCATCACCACCACGTCCGCCGCGACGCGGTCGAGCACCCGCAGTGCGTCCGCGCCGTCGATCGCCTCGCCCACCACCTCGAGATCGGGCTGGGAGTCCAGCACCATCCGGAACCCGGCGCGGACGAGCGCCTGGTCGTCCACGATCACCACCCGGATCGTCATGCCGCGATCACCTCCGCTCCGGGCGCGGACGGCACCGGCAGCCAGGCCCGCACCTGCCAACCACCGGCCAGCCGGGCACCTGCGGTGAGGCTGCCGTCGTACACCGAGACCCGCTCGCGCATGCCGACCAGTCCGTGACCGCCCGGCGGCGTCGGGGTGAGCGGTCCGTGGCCGCGACCGTCGTCGACCACCACCAGCGCGACGCCGTCGGCGGCATGGTCCAGCGTGATCTCCACGCTCGCGCCCACCCCGGCGTGCTTGAGCACGTTCGTCAACGCCTCCTGCGCCAGCCGGTGCACGGTCAGCTCCAGCGCCGGCGGCAGCGTCACGGGCCCGCCGGTGACCGTGTAGCGCACCCGCAGCCCGGCCTCGCGGAACCGGTCCAGCAGCGCGGGCAGCTCGGCCACCGAGGGTCGGCGGTGGGCGGGTTCGGCCAGCTCGGGCACGGGTCGTACAGGTGGCGCCGGTTCCGGTTCCGCCACGTCGGGCTCTCGTAGCACACCCACCAGCCGGCGCATGTCCTCAAGCGCCTGCCGACCGGTGTCCGCCACGATCTTGAGCGCGTCCCGGGAGGTCTCGGGATTCTGGTCGATCATGTAACGGGCCCCGTCCGCCTGGAGGATCATGACGGCCATGCTGTGCGCCACGACGTCGTGCAGTTCCCGGGCGATCCGGGTGCGTTCCTCAGCCACCGCCGCCCGCGCCTCCGCCTCCCGCTCCCGTTCGAGGGTCGCCGCCCGCTCCTCCAGGCTGAGCACGTACTGCCGGCGGGTGCGTACGTTCAGCGCCACCAGCCAGACCGCGCCGGTGAGCAGGGTGTAGTAGATGGCGGCGTAGTACCAGGCCGCCGGCAGCGGATCGCGCACGGCGGCGAAGACCGCGCCGAGCACGGCCACCGCACCGGCGATGGCGCCGTCGCGCAGCCGCTCGGCGTACTTGACCACGCCGTAGAGCGCGATCAGGACCGCCACGTCGTAGAGCATCGGCGCCCAGCCGAGGGCGACCTGGGTGAAGGCCAGCACCGCCACCACGACGGTGACCGCCACCGGTCGGACCCGGCGGAACAGCAGGGCCAGCGCCATCCCGATCCCGATCGCGGTGGACCACCACCCGCCGGGCTGCACGGGTCCGCCGGCCACGCTGGCCAGGGCCACCAGGCCGGCGAGGGCCACGTCGAAGGCGACCGCGGGCAGCCGTCGGCCGAAGATCATCGCACTCATCGTGCACCCAGCGTACGAGGCACTCCGGCGACGGACGGGTGAGTGCTACCGCCGCCGGGACGGAACCGGTCAGGACGGCAGGATGTCGCGCATCCGGGCGATCTCGACGGACTGTTCGCTGGCGACGGAGGTGGCGAACTGCTCCACGGTCAGGTCGAGCCCCACCTTGAGCACGTCTGTCGCCATCACCACGGCACCCTCGTGGTGCTCGGTCATCATCCGCAGGAAGAGGCTGTCGAACTCGGCACCCCGGGCCGCGGCGAGCCGGCGCATCGCCTCCGCCGACTGCATGCCACGCATCGTGGCGTGGTCGTGCCCGTCGACAGCGGCGGCGAGGCCCCGCGCGGTCAGCCAGGCCCGCAGCACCCCGATCTCGGGCCCCTGGCTGGCCCGGATCCGGTCGGCGAGGGCACGCACCCGCGGCTCGGCGGCCCGGTCGGCGGCCAGCCCGGCCATCTCCAGCGCCTGCTCGTGGTGCGGGATCATCATCCGGACGAACCAGGTGTCCAGGTTGTTGTAGCGCGGCGGCGAATCATTCCGGACCTCGTCGGCGGGGCGCTCGACGGCTTCCTCCCCGGGGCGACCGGGCACGATTACCGGCGGCGCGGAGGCGTCCACAGCGGCCGGTGCGGGGCTGGCGGTGGACGGCACGGTGGCGGCGGCCGGGGCCGGATCGTCCGGCGTGGAGGCGCCACCCCGCAAGGCGAAGCCGCCGAGGGCCAGCGCCACGGCGACCGTTGTGACGGCGGCGAGTAGTCGTCCGCGTCGAGCGGTCATGCGACACCCCCTCCGGGTCGAGGTCGCTGCGATCGTATCCATTCACATTGGACGCAAGATGTGACCCAGGTCACATCGACGATTCTCATCTGCGAGTAGGGTACGGCCAACGTCACTCCCCCTTACGAAGGGCGTCGCCGATGGTCAAATTGACCCTGCCACGGGGGCGGCAACTGCGCATCGTCAGTGTGGCCGCCACCGGGCTCCTCCTCGCCAGCATCGCCGTTGCCCCACCCGGCAACGCGCAGACGGTCTCGCAAGCGGCCGTCGAGCCCGCCGCGGCCGTCGAGGCACCGCTGGGTGTCGACGAGATCGCCAGCAGCCCCAACCTCAAGCTGATCGCCAACCTGCCGAAGCAGGCGCCGTTCAACACCACCGCGGCGCTCGGCACCGACATCGCCTTCCAGGGCAAGTACGCCTTCGTCGGCAACTACGACGGCTTCGTGATCTACGACGTCTCCAAGCCGAGCAAGCCGAAGATCGTCTCTCAGGTGCTCTGCCCGGGCGCGCAGAACGACATCTCCGTCTACGGTGACCTGCTCTTCCTGTCGACGGACGCGTCGCGCAGCGACGACTCGTGCAGCAGCACCTCCCAGTCCGCCACGATCAAGGAATCGTGGGAGGGCATCAAGGTCTTCGACATCAAGAACAAGACCAGCCCCAGGTACGTCAAGGCGGTCGAGACGGCCTGCGGCTCACACACCCACACGCTGGTTCCGGCTAAGGACAAGAAGTCGGTCTACCTGTACGTCTCCTCGTACAGCCCGAACGCCACCTTCCCGGACTGCCAGCCGCCGCACGACTCGATAAGCATCGTCAAGGTGCCGCTGAAGAAGCCGACCGACGCGGCGGTCGTCGCCACGCCGAACCTCTTCCCCGACGGTGGCTACGAGGGTCGTACGGGCGGCTCGGCGACCTCGGGTTGCCACGACATCACCGCCTACCCGACGAAGGACCTGGCCGCCGGCGCCTGCATGGGTGACGGGGTGCTGCTGGACATCAGCAAGCGGGAGGCGCCGCGGGTGCTGCACACGGTGCGGGACACGACCAACTTCGCGTTCTGGCACTCGGCCACCTTCAACAACCGTGGCACCAAGGTCGTCTTCACCGACGAACTGGGCGGTGGCGGCGGCGCCACCTGCAACGAGACCGTGGGCCCGGAGCGCGGTGCCAACGCCATCTACGACATCACCGGTCGTGGGGACAAGCGCAAGCTGGAGTTCCGCAGCTACTACAAGATCCCCCGGACCAACGGCGACACCGAGAACTGCGTGGCGCACAACGGCTCGCTCATTCCGGTCCTCGGCAAGGACATCATGGTCCAGGCGTGGTATCAGGGCGGCATCTCGGTGTGGGACTTCACCGATTCCCGCAAGCCGAAGGAGATCGGTTTCTGGGAGCGGGGCCCGCTGTCGGACAGCCAACTGATCGTGGGCGGCTCCTGGTCGGCCTACTACTACAACGGGCACATCTACTCCTCCGACATCCAGAAGGGGCTCGACGTGCTCGAGCTCAACGACTGGCGGACGTGGACGGCCAAGCTGGCCCACTTCCGCGAGTTGAACGTCCAGACCCAGCCCAGCTACCTGAGCTGGTAGAACCAGCACGCATCGACCGGGCCCGGTCGCTCCCGTACGGGGGGCGGCCGGGCCCGGTCTCACAGCCGCAGCAGTGGCCACGTTTCTCCCCGCCTGTCCCGGGTACCTCGTCCGTCACGCAGGAAAGGGGTGCGAGATGACGCGCAACGAGTACCACGTGGTACCCGACGGCGGCGGCTGGAAGGTCGAGCAGGGCAGCAACGTCGTCGGCACGTACGACACGAAGCAGCGGGCGGTCGAGGCCGGACGAGAGGCGGCACACGGCAACGAGCCCAGCCAACTCGTGGTGCACACGTCCGACGGGAAGATCGAGACCGAGTACACCTACCAGGGCGACCCGTACCCGCCCGCCGGCTGAGCGGGGCACACCAGCGGCGGCCTGCCGACACCATCCACCCCGGGTGCTGTCGGCAGGCCGCCGTCGCGGGTCCGCTGCCGCCGCCGGCCGTGCCCGCCGTCACCTGCAACGACACCGAAACCGACGGCGTACGCCGGCCGTGCCAGGATGGCCGACCGTGACCTCTGCCGGGGCTGCCCCGCCCGCCCCGATCCCGTCCGCCCGACGCGGACCCCACCCGCTCGACGCGATCGCCGTGGCGCTCGCCGTCATCGGGGCCGGCTGCGTCGCGAGCGGGCTGCTGCCCGGCCCCGACGCCGCCAGCACCCTCGGCCGGATCCTGCCGCTGCTGCTCTTCCTCGGCACCGTGGTGATCCTCGCCGAACTGACCGCGGCGGCCGGCGTCTTCGACGTGCTCGCCACCCGGCTGGCCGTCGCCGCCGGAGGAAGCTGGCCTGCGCTGTTCGCCCTCAGCGTCGGCTTCGCCGCGGTGACCACGATCGTGCTCAACCTGGACACCACAGCCGTGCTGCTGACCCCGGTGATGCTCACCCTGGCGGTCACCCTGCGCATCGCGGTGGCACCGCTGGCGGTCACCACCGTCTGGCTGGCGAACACGGCCAGCCTGCTGCTGCCGGTGTCCAACCTGACAAACCTGCTCGCCGCGGACCGGATCGGGCTCGATCCGCTCGGGTACGCCAGCCTGATGTGGCTGCCGCAACTGGCCGTGCTGGCGGTCACCACGATGCTGCTCTGGTGCTGCTGGTGGCGTCCGGATCAACCGCCGGGCAACCGGTTCCCGGCGCCGGCGCCGCACCGCCCCGCCGACCCGGTGCTGTACCGCACCGCGCTCGCCGGCTGCCTGCTGTTCGTCGGCGCGATCCTGGCCGGCGCACCTGTCGGCCTCGGCTCGGCGGTCGCCGCCGGTCTGCTGGTGCTCGGCTTCGCGTTCCGCTCGCCCGCCACGCTGCGCCCCGCGCTGGTCCCCTGGCGGTTGCTGCTCTTCGTCACCGGGCTGTTCCTTGTGGTACAGACCATCGGTCGGCACGGGCTGAACGACCTGGTGGCTGGATTGGTCGGGCAGGACGGTGGGGTGCTGGGCGCGCTGCGCGCGGGCGGTACCGGAGCGCTGCTGGCCAATCTGGTCAACAACCTGCCCGCCTATCTGGCCGGTGAGGCGGTGCTGGCCGCCGGGGAACGGCAGCGGTTGCTGGCGCTGCTGATTGGCACCAACGTGGGGCCGCTGGCGCTGCCGTGGGCCTCCCTGGCGACGCTGCTGTGGCTGGAGCGCTGCCGGGCCGCCCGGGTGCGGGTGCCGGTCGCCCGGTTCCTGGTGACGAGCGCCGCGCTGGCGGTGCTCGGCACCCTCGCCGCGGTCGGTGCCCTGCTGCTCACCGGCTGACCCTGGCCGGGACGCAGAATCATCCGATCCACGCCGGTCGGCGGGCGACCGGACGACCCTCAGGCCCGACGCACCGGCAGTTGCAACTCGGTGACCCCCTTGTCGGCCTCCTCGGGCCAGTACTCCACGTACAGCTCGCGGGCGTAGCCGTCGGTCCGCCAGTCGTGCTCCTCGATCCAGCGGGCCAGCACCTGCAGGCTGCGGTCGGCCGTGTCCATCGGGCCGTGGTGGATCGTCGTCGCCGCCGTGATCGCCGGCAGCTCCACCATGGCGATGTCGCGGACCGTCTCCGGGTCGCCCTCGATCCCCACCCCGGCGTGCACGACGACACCTTCGCCGTCGGCGGCCTGGTCGTACCAGGCCAGCGCCGGCCCGCCCGGGGTGATCCCGGCGGCCTCCAGCCGGCGGAACAGCTCCGGGTAGAGCGGCGTCAGTACCGGACCGATGTCCGCGGCGTCGTAGCTTCGGGCAACGGCGCTGAGCTCCGCGACCCGGATCGACGGAACCTGCTTGAGCACGACATCCTGGCTGGTCATCCGACCCTCCGTTTCGATCATGCGGAGCCTCGCCTCGACGCTTGACAGTCGGGCGGTGTCCGCCGCCAACTGCGTCGCCAACTGGGCCCGGCGCAGCCGCAGCATGCCCCGCAGCTCGACCAGGTCGACAGCGTCGTCGAGGATCGCCCGCACCTGGACCAGGGTCAGGCCCAGGTCCTTCAGAGCGATCACCCGGTTGAGCCGACCCAACTGGGCGGCGGTGTAGTAGCGGTAGCCGCTGTGCGGGTCGACGGCGGCCGGCGGCAGCAGCCCGATGCTGTCGTAGTGCCGCAGCATCCGTACCGACACCCGGCCCAGGCTGGCGAAGTCTCCGATGGTTAACATGGTTCCTCCACGGTCGACGCTGACACCGTGTCAGAGTCAACACCGCGAGGGCTCAGTTGGGCAGCGGGGCCTCGTCGCCACGGTTACGGCGTGGGGAGACCAGCCGCCGCACGATCGGGGTGGCGTTCCACTTCGCCGCACCGACCAGGTCGAGGGCGTGTTCGAGCACGGTGTAGTCGGGCCTCGCCCGGCCGGCGGCGAGCGCGGCGTCCAGATCGTTGCCACAGCGCGTCAGCACGCTGTCGAAGTCGCGGCGGACCGGCTCCAACAGGTGGTAGCCGAACGAGCGGTGCACCCGGGCGAAGAGCGGCTTGTACAGCCGGGCACGCTCGTGCAGCCCGGAGGAGTACGACATGGGGTTCTTCGGCCGGCGCCGGATGTAGTCGGGCAGCATGTCGGCGAAGGCACGCCTGACGATCCACTTCTCCTGGCCGTCCCGTAGCTTCAACTCGATCGGCAAGCGCATCGCCAACTCGACGAGCGCGAGGTCGAGGAAGGGGACCCGGGCCTCGACGCCGAAGGCCATGCTGGTCCGGTCGACCCGCTGCAACTCGGTCCGGCACAGGTTGCGGATCTTGTGCAGGAAGAGTCGCCGGGACGCCTCCGGACCGACCTCGTGGTACATGGGGTAGCCGCCGAACAGCTCGTCCGAGCCGTCGCCGGTGAGCACCACCTTGACGCCAAGTTCCCGCAGCCGTCGGAAGATCGGCACCGAGACGATCGCGTTGATGATGTCCCCGTACTCGGTCAGCTCGGAGATCCGGATCGCCTCCCGCACGTCGGCGAGCCGGATGTCGCGTGGGCGCAGTTCCACCACCTCGTGTGCCACGCCGAGGTCCTTCGCCAGCCGCCGGGCGTACGCCAGGTCCGGACTCTCCGGCACGCCGACGGTGATCGCGACGCAGTCCGGGTGCAACTGCGCCGCGTGCAGCAGCGCCAGCGAGCTGTCCAGTCCGCCGGAGAGCACCACGCCCACCGTGAGGTCGGTGTCCAGCCGCACCCGCAGGCTGTCGGTGAGGGCGGCACGGACGAGCAGGGCGGCCTCGTCCGGGTCCGCCACCACCGGCCGGCCCGCGCCGAGGGCGAGCAGGTCCACGTACGGGCGCAGCTGGGGGTGACCGTCGGCGTCGGCCCAGCCGTGGTGTCCCGGTGGCACCTCGGCCACCGGTGCCCCCAGTCGGACCAGCGCCTTGACCTCGCTGGCGAGGTGCAGGCAGCCCGGCGTCCGCGCCCAGTACAGCGGTTTCACCCCGAGTGGATCCCGGACCAGGTACACGCGCCCGGTGGCCCGTTCCACCACGGCGAAGGCGTACTCGCCACGCAACCGGGTGACCACCTGCTCGCCCCAGCGCTCGAACGCGGCGAGCACCACCTCGGTGTCGCTGGCGCTGCGGAACCGGTGGCCGAGGGCGGTCAACTCGGCCCGCAACTCGTGGTGGTTGAAGACCTCGCCGTTGTAGCAGAGCAGCCAGCGCTCGTCGGCGGAGACCCAGGGCTGCACCGCGCGCTCGCGGTCCACCACCCGCAGCCGCCGGGTCCCGGCGAGCAGACCGCTCTCGTGCCGGGTCTCGGTCACCTCGCCACGGGGCGCGAGGGTGCCGAGCATCCGCCGGAAGATGGCCGGATCCGCCTCCGGGCCGATGCTGAGCATGATCCCGCACATCGGTCAGATCCCCATCTCTGCTTCGTACGCCCGGCGCAGCCGCAGGGTCGCGGACGGCGCGAGGCAGATGTGCCACGCCTGCCCCTCGTCGACCACGTTGATCTCGCCGGCCCGCTGCCGGTTCAGCAACAACCCGGCCAGGGTGTCCCGTACCCCGAAGCGGTCGAACCAGGCCATCTCCACGTCCACCGCCCAGCCCAGGCAGTGGCCGCTGGGCACCATCGCGGCGTAGCCGAGGCGCCGCAGCCGGTACTGGTGTTCGGCGCTGCGGACCAGGCTGGTCACCCACAGTGGTGGGGTGCCCGCCGGGGTGGCGGCGGCGAACTCGCGACCGATGTCGTTGAGCAGGGCGACCACCTCGCGGCGGGCCCGGCGGAACAGCAACCCGGCGGTACGCGGGGTGGCGTCGGGCAGCATCCGGCGGCGCAACGCCCGTACGCCCCGGCCGACGAGCGTGCGCGGCTGCTCGGTGTACTGGAACCGCAGCAGGCCCCGCCGCCGCAGCCATTCCAGGTCGACAAGTTCGACGCTGTGGTTGACCTCGGTGTCGGTGAGGAACGTGGCAGCGTCGCGCCACCACATCACGTCGATGCGCGACAGCAGGTAGATGCGCACCAGCGCGGCGAGGTCACCGGCGGAGCTGCGTTCGTTCGGCTGGTACCGGGCCATCTCCAGCAACAGGGTCTCGCGGGCACCGATCAGCCCCTGGGAGGTGGCGTCGAGCACCTGCATGATGGCCGGTTCCCGCAGCCGCTGGTCGATCAGCACCTGCCGGGCCTTCGTGCTGCCCGTCCCGGCGAGCGCGCTCACCTCGACCAGCAGCTCGGCCACGGCGTCGCGGTAGGCCGCCAGGTCGGGCGGGGCGGCGGCGAGCGGGCGCGCGGTCCCCCGTGGACGACGGCGGGCCGGAGTGACGGGAGGACCGGGCCGGTGTCCCGGACTTCGGCTGGGCACTCGCATGATCGGTCCTCTCTGCCGCCGCGATGATCGCCTGTGACAGAACGTAATGGCCCCGATCCGGATTAGTGCGAGCAATACTCCCGTATCCCCCTAAGGCGTGGCAGACCATGCGGGCAGGCATGCGCCGCCCCAGCGGCGGACAGACCAGACCACTCACCACCCAGGTGTTGTACCATTCGGTACACCGACCCGTGCTGCGGAGGTACGGCCGATCGACAGGAGGGACGGCCGATGCCGACCATCACCCTGACCGCCGGGACGATCGACTACACCGACACCGGCGGTGACGGACCGGTCCTGGTGCTGCTGCACGGGGTGAACATGGACGCGAGCCTGTGGCGTCGAGTGGTCGCCGAACTCGGTCCGACCGTGCGCTGCGTCTGCCCCACCCTGCCGCTCGGCAGTCACCGGCGGCCGATGGACCGGCCGGAGCTGGTCACCCACCGGGGCGTCGCCGCGCTCGTGGGGGAACTGCTCGACGCGCTGGACCTGCGCGAGGTGACAGTTGTCGCCAACGACTGGGGAGGCATCCAGTTCCTCGCGGCCGACGGTCCGACCGAACGGATCGCCGGTCTGGGCCTGGTCGCCTGCGAGGCGTTCGACAACTTCCCACCCGGCAAGCCGGGCAAGGCGGTGGCGATGAGCGCGCGACTGCCCGGGATGCTGTGGCTGTCGATGCAGCTTCAGCGGTTCGGCTGGTTCCGGCGCGCGCCCGGCGCCTGGGGATGGATGAGCAAGCACCCGATCCCCACCGAGGTGATGGACGCCTGGTTCCGACCGGCCCAGCAGAACCGGGCGATCCGGCGGGATCTGCGCACCTTCGCGCTGTCCACCCCGTCGAAGGGAGAACTGCGGGCCCTGACCAACCGGCTGTCCTCCTTCGACCGTCCGGTGCTGGTGGTCTGGGCCCGCGAGGACAAGCTCATGCCCCGGTCGCACGGGCCCCGGCTGGCGGCGCTGTTTCCCAGGGGCCGGCTGGTCGAGATCGACGACAGCTACACCCTGGTGCCCGAGGACCAACCCCACCGGCTCGCGGCGGAACTCGCCCGTTTCGTCACGACCGAGGTCCGCGACCGGCGGCCCTGACCGGCGGTCCGCGCCGAGCACCGCACCCGCCGGGCGTCGCCCGACGACAGACACGTCACCCGCCGCTGAGGGGCGTCAGCCGGCCCGGCTCGTCGGCCGGGTGGAGTCCAGGAAGGCCGCCATGGTGGCGTCGGCGGTCGCCCGGTCACCGGTCAACGCCAGCTCGAACAGGACCCCCCGGGTCATCGCCATCGCCATCCGCGCCTGCGTCCGCGCCTGGCCGGGCGGGTGGCCCACCTCCTCGAAGAACCGACCGAGCCGGTCGGTCCAGACGGTGATCCAGGTGCGCAGCGCGCTCGCCCACCCGTGCCCCTGCATCGCCGCCGCCGACATCTCGAAGAACAACGGCGCGAACGCCCGGTCGTCGGCGAGCCGGGCCCAGAAGCGCCAGGCGCCCTGGTACGGGTCCTCCATCGCCTCCCGCAGCAGCGATTCGAGCAACTCCTGCTGGGCCCGCCAGACGGCCTCGACCATCGCGGTGAGCAACCCCTCGCGGGAGCCGAAATGGTAGATCAGCATCCGGTGGCTGGTGCCGATCTCCGCAGCGAGCGTACGCAGGCTGGTGTCGCCGACGCCGTTCGCGGCGAAGTACGCGATCACCCGCCGCAGGAGCGCCTCCTGCGGACCGCCGGCCGGCACGGTGACTGTCACGACCCGATGCTAGGTCAGGGCCGACCCGCCTTCTGAGGACCAGCGCCGACGGGCGGATCACAACCAGCCGTTGTCCCGCGCGATCCGCAGCGCCTCCGCCCGGCTTCCCGCGTCGAGCTTCTGCACCGCCAGAGCCAGGTAGTTACGCACCGTCCCCGGCGACAGGTGTGCCCGGCGAGCGATCGCGGCGACCGGGGCGTCGTCACCGGAGAGCCGTAGCGTCTCCAGTTCACGCGGGGTCAGCGGGCAGGGCGGAATGGTGAGCGCGTCCGCCGCCAGGGCCGGGTCCACGTACCGGCCACCGGCGTGCACCCGGCGGATCACGTCGGCGAGCGCGCCGCCCGGTGCGCCCTTGGGTAGGTAGCCGCGGGCGCCAGCGCCGAGCGCGCGGGTCAGGTGCGCCGGCCGGCCCTGGCCGGTGAGGATCACCACCGCACACGCAGGTAGCACCCGGGCCAGCTCCGTGGCGACCTGGAACCCGTCCCGCCGGGGCATGGTCAGGTCGATCACCGCCACGTCGGGTCGATGGGCGAGCGCGGCGGTGACCGCCGCCTCTCCGTCGGCCGCCTGGGCGACGACCGACAGATCCTCCTCGAGATCGAGCAGCGCGGCGAGAGCGGTACGGATCAGCTCCTCGTCGTCGGCCAGCAGGACGCGGATCATACGGCGGCCGGTACCGTCGCCTCGATGGTGAACACGCCGTCCGCGCTGCGGGTTCTCAGCTGACCACCGGCCCCGGCCAGGCGCTCGGCCAGACCGCGTAGTCCGTGGCTGTGCGGGTCGGTCTCCGCCGTGTCGGGCGCACCGTCGTTTGTCACGATCATCCGCGTCACCTGGTCCTCCTGAATGAACTCGATCCGGCACCAGGTTGCCCGGCTGTGTCTGAGCACATTGGTGCCGGCCTCCCGAAGCACCGCCGCGAGCTGGGTCGCGACCTCCGCCGGCAGCTCACCGGCGGGCGGTACGACGGTGCACCGCAACCCGGACGAGCGCAGCACCTCCCCCACGGCGGTGAGCTGCTCGGTCAGGTCGATCCGACGGTAACCGTGCACCGTACGACGCAGCTCGGTGAGGGCGGTGGCGGCCAGCCGCTGCGCTTCGCCCGCCGCCCGGCCCGCGCGCACCGGGTCGTCCGACGCGAGCCGGGCGGCCAGCTCGGACTTGAGGGCGATCACGGTCAGGTGATGTCCGAGCAGGTCGTGCACGTCGGCGGCGAAGCGCAACCGCTCCTGCGCGGCGACCAGCCGGGCCTGCGCCGCCCGTCCCTGTTCGGCCTGCACCAGCAGCCGCCAGAACCACACCTGGAAGCCGTTCACCAGCGCGATGCCGACGCCGACGGAGCCGGTGAGCAGCACCGAGCGGCCGACGGACGTGCCGGTGAACACGGCCACCGCCCCGGACATCGCCACGGTGGCCAGCGCCGCCGGCAGCACCAGCCGTAACGGTGCGAGCAACGCGAGCCCGCCGACGACCGCCGCGCCGAGCCACGCCCAGGTGGGCCATGCGCCACCGGCGACCGGTGCGACGAGCGGCACGCTGAGCACCGCCACCGCGGCGTACCCGGCCAGCAACCACCGACGCAGCCTGGCCGGCGGTGCCGGGGTGACCGCCGCGTACAGCGCCACCGCCAGCACCAGCGCGAACGCGGACAGCCCGGCCGTGCCCGCCGCCACCCGCCAGGCGTCCGATTCCCGGGTCAACCCGACCGCCGGTAGGAGCAGCGTGGCGGCCATGCCCGAGGTGAGCGACACCAGGGTCGCGATCCGGGCGCGGGACAGCGTCCGCCCGCTGCCCGCCACCAACACCTCGGTCACCACGGTCGCCAGGGTAGAGCGCGCCGCCACAGCGACGGACCCGCCGGTCTGCCCGGTCCGGCCGGGCGTTCCGCCCGGCCGACAGGTGACAGCGCAGGGATGGTCTCCCCCGCACCGCCGCCACCAGGCTCGACGACATGGCAGAGCTCAGAACCGCAGCGACATCTACCGTCCCTGAATCCAGATCCTTCGAGACCACGACGTCCGGGCGACCGACCGGGCCGGGTCGTGCCGCGCGGTTCCGGCCGCTGGCCCGGCACCTGCTGGAGATGGTGCTGGCCATGGTGGCCGGCATGCTGGTGCTCGGTCCGGCGCGCGCCGCCGTCGGTACGGCGCTCGGGATGGCCCCGGCGTCGCCTGGTGTCGGTGCGCTGCTCATGGCCACCGACATGAGCATCGGCATGGCCGCCTGGATGGGGTACCGAGGGCACTCCCGCGCCGCGATCGGCGAGATGGTGCTGGCCATGTACGCGCCGGTCCTGCTCCTGCTTGTCGGTTACCGGGCCGGACTGCTCGACGCGGACCTCCTGCTGGTCGGCGCCCATCTGTTGATGGTGCCGGCGATGGTGGCGGCGATGCTACGACGACCCACCGAGTACCTCCGGCACCGAGGCGCCCGGCCCGCCCTTCGGCACCCGCTGGCGCGGGCGCTGGCGCACCGCTGGCCGGCGGGGCTGGCGTTGCTGGTGACCGCCGACAACTGGACCTCGCCAACCCTGCTGGGCGCGTACACGCTGCTGGTGCTGCCGGTGGGCTACCTGGTGATCGGGACGGTGCGCCGGCAGTGGGGCGTACCCGGCAACCTTCGGCGCCAGCTCGCCGGTCTGGCGGGCTGGTCGGCTCTGGCCCTGGTCGCGGCGCTGGCGGGCGGCACCACGGGATACTGGCTCGTGGCGCTCGGCTGGCTGGCCCACGCCGGATGGGACCTGCTCCATCACCGCAGCCGGCAGGTGGTGCCGCGAGCCTACGCCGAGTGCTGCGCCGTCATCGACGCCGTGCTGGGCATCACCATCATGCTGGCGCTGCTCACCGGGTGACCGGACCGGGCGGGTGTGCGGGGGGCTGCCGTCGGCGGCCCCGCGCGCATGTTCGGGTGGTCGCCGCAGCGGACGGGTGGCCGTGATGAAAGGCTTGACCCATGAGTTCCACGCCCGTATCGCCCGACCCGTCCACCGAGCCGCCCGCCTTCACGGATCTCGGCCTACGGCCCGAACTGCTCGCCGCGCTCGCCGCGCTCGGGTACGAGGAGCCCACGCCGATCCAGCGGGAGGCGATTCCGCCCCTGTTGGCCGGCCGGGACCTGCTCGGGCAGGCGGCGACGGGCACGGGAAAGACGGCGGCGTTCGCCCTACCGCTGCTGCAGCGGATGCCGGACGACCGGGCGGGTGACGACCCGCTCGCCCTGGTGCTGGTGCCGACCCGGGAACTCGCGGTGCAGGTCTCCGAGGCGTTCCACCGCTACGGCAAGGACCTCGGTGCGCGGGTGCTGCCGATCTACGGAGGGCAGCCGATCGGTCGGCAGTTGCGGGCACTGGACGCCGGGGTCGACGTCGTGGTGGCCACCCCCGGCCGCGCCCTGGACCACATCGCCCGGGGCACGCTGCGGCTGGGCAACCTCGCCAGCGTGGTGCTGGACGAGGCCGACGAGATGCTCGACATGGGCTTCGCCGAGGACATCGAGGCGATCCTGGAGCACACCCCCGAGCAGCGACAGACGCTGCTCTTCTCCGCCACCATGCCGGCGCGTATCGACGGGATGGCCCGAGCGCACCTGACCGACCCGGTGCGCATCCTGATCGCCCGCGAGCAGCCGGTGGCCGGCGAGGCACCCCGGGTCCGGCAGAGCGCGTACCTGGTGGCGCGGGCGCACAAGCCGGCGGCGCTGGGGCGGGTGCTGGACGTCGAGTCGCCCACGGCGGCGATCGTGTTCTGCCGCAGTCGGGAGGAGGTCGACCGGCTCACCGAGACGATGAACGGTCGCGGCTACCGGGCCGAGGCGCTGCACGGCGGGATGAGCCAGGAACAGCGGGACCGGGTGATGGGGCGGCTGCGTGCCGGCACCGCGGACCTGCTCGTCGCCACCGACGTGGCGGCCCGTGGACTGGATGTCGAGCAGCTCAGCCACGTGGTCAACTTCGACGTGCCGTCGGCACCGGAGTCGTACGTGCACCGCATCGGTCGGGTGGGCCGGGCCGGCCGGGAAGGGGTGGCGATCACCCTGGCCGAGCCCCGGGAGCACCGGATGCTCAAGACCATCGAGCGGGTCACCGGGCAGCGGATCACGATCGACAAGATTCCCACGGTCGCCGACCTACGGACCCGTCGGCTGGAGCTGACCCAGGCCGCGCTGCGGGAGAGCCTGCTGGAGGACGACCTTGACCCGTTCCGGGTGATCGTCGAGACGCTCAGCGACGAGTTCGACCTGATGGAGGTGGCGCTCGCCGCGGTGAAGCTGGCTCACGAGGCGACCCTGCCCGGTTCCGACGAGGCCGAGGAGGAGATCCCGCAGGTCGCGGTCCGCTCGCCCCGGGAAGGTCGGCCGGCCGGGTACGAGAGCCGAGGTGATCGCCGGCCGTCGCGTCCCCGCACCGTCGGCACCACCCAGGTGTTCATCGGCGTCGGCCGGCGGGCCGGGGTGCGTCCGCAGGACCTGGTGGGTGCGATCACCGGGGAGACCGGAATCCGGGGCCGGGACATCGGCTCGATCGAGATCGCCGATCGTTTCTCCCTGGTCGAGGTGCCCGTCGCCGTTGCCGACGAGGTCATCGCCGGGCTGCGCGGCAGCACCATCAAGGGCCGCAAGGCCACTGTCCGTCGTGATCGTGAGGAGCGTCCCGGAGAGGGCCGCTTCGACGGCGGCGACCGACGTGAGCGTCGCGACCGACGCTGAGGGCGGAGCGACCACCCGCCGTATGCCGTGACCCGTGCCCCCGACCTGATGGTCGGGGGCACGGGTGGACTCCGGTCCGGGCAGGCGCTGCCCCACCGCGCCGGCCCCGGAGGTGTCGACTCGCCCGGGCAGCCTGCGCAGACCCCGCTCAGGCGGCGGTGATGCGCTGCCCGCCGAGCGCTGCCGGGTCGATCTCGGCCGGGCGCAGCGCCAGGGCGAGCACGTCGGCGACGTCGGCCAGGGTGTGCACTGTCAGTTGCTCGCGGACCTCGGTCGGCAGGTCATCCAGGTCCGGTTCGTTGCGAGCCGGGATGATCACCTCGGTCAGGCCGGCCCGGTGGGCGGCGAGGAGCTTCTGCTTCACGCCACCGATGGGCAGCACCCGCCCGGAGAGGGTCACCTCGCCGGTCATCCCGAACTCGGGACGGACCGGCCGACCGCTGGCCAGCGACGCCAGGGCGGTCACCATCGTGATGCCGGCGCTGGGGCCGTCCTTGGGCACCGCGCCCGCCGGGACGTGCAGGTGGATCCGCCGCCCGGCGAGGGCGTTCGGGTCCAGGCCGAGACGGCGGCCGTTGGCGCGCAGGTAGGAGAGCGCGATGTGCGCCGACTCCTTCATCACGTCGCCGAGCTGGCCGGTGAGGGTCAGCCCCGGTTCACCCTCCATGCTTGTCGCCTCGATGAACAACACGTCTCCCCCGGCGCCGGTGACCGCCAGACCGGTGGCCACGCCCGGTGTCACGGTGCGTTCCGCCGACTCCGGCGTGTGCTTCGGCCGGCCGAGGTAGCGGACCAGGTCGTCGGCGCCGACGCGGGCCGGCGTCGGATCGTCGGCCAGCGCCACGGCCACCTTCCGCATGATCTTGGCGAGAGCACGCTCCAGCTGCCGTACGCCGGCTTCCCTGGTGTACTCACCGGCGACGCGGGCCAGCGCCTCGGCGTCCACGTCGACCTCGTCGACGGTCAGCCCGGCGCGCTCCCGCTGGCGCGGCAGCAGGTGGTCGCGGGCGATGGCCACCTTCTCGTCCTCGGTGTACCCGTCCAGAGTGACAAGTTCCATCCGGTCCAGCAGCGGGCCGGGGATGGCTTCCACCACGTTTGCGGTGGCCAGGAACAGCACATCGGACAGGTCCAGGTCGACCTCCAGGTAGTGGTCCCGGAAGGTGTGGTTCTGGGCCGGGTCGAGCACCTCCAGCAGGGCTGCGGCCGGGTCGCCGGCGTACCCCACGGAGACCTTGTCCACCTCGTCGAGCAGCACCACGGGGTTCATCGAACCCGCCTCGCGCAGCGCCCGGACGATACGGCCGGGCAGCGCGCCCACATAGGTGCGGCGGTGTCCCCGGATCTCGGCCTCGTCGCGGATGCCGCCGAGGGAGACCCGGACGAACGTCCGGCCGAGTGCCCGGGCGACCGACTCACCGAGGCTGGTCTTGCCGACGCCGGGCGGGCCGGCGAGGGCCAGTACGGCACCGGAGCCGCGACCGCCGACCACACCGAGGTCACGTTCGGCGCGCCGGTTGCGCACCGCCAGGTACTCCAGGATGCGGTCCTTGACGTCGGCCAGCCCGGCGTGGTCGGCGTCGAGCACGGCCCGCGCCGCCGCCAGGTCGGTGTTGTCCTCGGTACGCGTGCTCCACGGCATCTCCAGCACCGTGTCGAGCCAGGTACGGATCCAACCCGCCTCCGGCGAGGCGTCGCTGGCCCGCTCCAGTTTGCCGACCTCGCGCAGCGCCGCCTCGCGTACCTTCTCGGGCAGGTCGGCGGCCTCGACGCGGGCCCGGTAGTCGGCCGAGCCGTCCGGGGCGTCCTCGCCGAGTTCCTTGCGGATCGCGGCGAGCTGCTGACGCAGCAGGAACTCCCGCTGCGACTTCTCCAGCCCTTCGCGAACGTCGGAGTTGATCTGCTCGGTGACCTCCTGCTCGGCCAGGTGGTCCTTGACCCAGCCGACGAGCAGTTCCAGCCGGGCCGTGACGTCCGGCGCGGCCAGCAGTTCGGTCTTCTGCGCCAGGCTGAGCCAGGGCGCGTAGCCGGCCGAGTCGGCCAGCTCGGAGAGGTCGGTCATCCGCTCCACCGCGTCGATGACCTGCCAGGCGCCCCGCTGCTGGAGCACCGAGGTCACCAGCGCGCGGTACTCGCGGGCGAGTTCCCGGGCCCTGCCGGCCGGGGCGGGTTCGTCGATCTCGGTCGCCTCGACCCAGAGCGCGGCACCGGGGCCGGGCACACCGGAACCGATGCGGGCGCGGGCGAGACCGCGGATGACTGCGGCGGGCTCCCCGCTGGGCAGCCGACCCACCTTCTCGATCGTGGCGATCGCGCCGACGGAGCCGTATTCGCCGTCCAGGCGCGGCACGGCGAGCAGCGTGCGGTCGCCGGTGGCACGGGCCGCGTCGACCGCGGCCTGGGTGGTCGGGTCGAGGGTCACCGGGATGACCATGCCGGGCAGCAGTACGGCGTCGGTCAGTGGAAGTACCGGAAGAGTTGCCATCGAACACCTGCTATCGCATTGAGTTGAGCGTGTCTGGCTCAAGTCGCGGCGACCCCCCGGTTGTTCCTCGGTGTGACCCAGCACACGACGTCCGACACATGGGGACGTTTTCACCGTCCACCGGGTCGACCACGCCCACGCCGGGCAGATCCAGAATCGGGATTTCGATGCCACGCAAAACGCGAACCGCCGCAGGGCGCGCTTTTGTTGCGCAATTGCCGGACGATCAGTCAAACTTTGAGCACACCCCGTCAGACACAGGGAGTAATCGACGATGGCCAAACAAGTAATCACGGTGCTGACTGACGACCTCGACGGCGGAAAGGCCGACCGTACGGTCGAGTTCAGCCTGGATGGCGTGGCGTACACCATCGACGTTTCCGACGAGAACGCGGGTGTCCTGCGCAAGGCGTTGGATCCGTTTATCAATGCTGGCCGCCGCCTCGGGCGTGGTGCCGCCGACACTGGCCGTAACCCACGTCGCGGCACCGGTTCGGGCACTCCGGGAATGAACCGTGAGCAGAACCGCGCCGTCCGCGAATGGGCCGTCCGGAACGGCTACAAGATTTCCGAGCGGGGCCGGATCCCGGTCGAGGTGGTCGAGGCGTACAAGAACCGCTGAGCAGCGGGAATGTCGCTCTGGCACGGTTAGGGCCTGGGTCACGGCAGGGTTACACCGACTTTCCGACATGCAGCGGGGCCGCCCGGAGAATTCCGGACGGCCCCGCTGTTTGGCGTCAGCCCACGGCCTCGGCCGCTGGCGTCAGTTGACCTCGATACGCACCGCGTCGAAGGCGGGGGTCTGGTTGGCCCGCTCCGACATCGGGATACGGTGCGAACCGTCGCCGGCCCAGACCGCGCACTGTGCGGTTCCGGAGTCCGGCAGGCCCGGAATCTGGATGGTCACCTCGTCCGGCTGGGAACCGCCGCCACCGTCCTCGGTGGCCACGAAGAAGGCCGGCACCGGCTCCGGCGCGGGGGCCTCGTTCGTGTTGTTCAGCATCCGGCAGGCGGTGTGGAAGTGTCCACGGGTCAGGCCCTGCCCGTTGAGCAGCGAGCTTTCCAGGTAGTAGCCGCCCTGACCGGCCGGCAGGAACCGGTCCCGGACGAGGTTGCGGGTGCTGACCCGGATCGAGAAGCCCTCGTTGCGGTTGATCTGCTGCGGGAAGTCGGTGATCAGCAGCGACGGGTTGTTGGCGGCGGCACCGACCTCACCGAAGGCGGTGGTGATGCAGCGGTTGCCGTTCTGGAAACCGTCGTGCCGCTGCAACTGGCTGTTGTCGCAGTTGTTCGCCAGCACGTCGAGGCCGTTGTTGTTGTTACCGCCGTTGTTACCGCCGTTGTTGTTACCGCCGTCGTTGCCGCCGTTGTCACCGCCGTTGTCGTTGCCACCGTTGTCGCTGCCGCCGTCGTTGCCGCCGTTGTTGTTGTCGACCGGCTGCACCTGGCAGGTGGCGAGGTTGGCGAGACCGCGCGGCCGGGGGCCGAACCGGTCGATGGCGATCGTGATCCGGTCGAGGGTGGCCCGACGCTTGCTGGCCAGCGGGTTGAGGATGGCGTTACGGATGAACGCCTGACCGCGGTTGCCCTCTGCGGCGAGCCGCGTGTCCGCCTCGGTGATCTGGGTCTGCAGCGCGTTCAGGTTACGGTCCACCTCGGCGCGGGCCCGGTCGGGCACCTGCGGGAGCCGACTGACCACGTCCGGACAGGCCACTGCGAAGGCTCCGGCGGTCGCGCCGTCAGTGCCGTTGCGCGTCTCCTGGCACTCCTCGACGGTCTGCTGCCCGTCGCCCCAGTGGTTGACCACCCAGCGTCCGTTCTGCCAGGTGCGGGTCGTGGTGGCGCCGCGAGCGGTCGGCGCGGTGGCGCCGGGGCTCGGTGCGACACACTCGGCCGCCACCGGTCGCTGCTGCTGGTTTGACCGTCGGTCACCGGCCGACGAGATCTGGGTCACGGCGACGACGCCGCCGAAGACAGCGAGCGTGGCGCCAACGGCCAGAAGTCGCTTGGTCCGCGCGTTACCGGATGGTCTGCGCGACCGGGTTGACCTGCGCATCGAATTGCTCTCCTTCTCGATCCGGTTCCTGATTCGTGACTCGACGGACCGAACGGAATCTTGGTGGCACGCTCGACGGGGACCGCCTGAACGCGCCGGTGGCACGTCGACGAACGACGATGCCCTTTCCGCACCGTCTCCCGCGCCTGCCGGTGCGGGTTGGGGAGATCCTGTCCATTCCCGGTGAGGTACGGGCCCGCTCCGACGGCGGTTCAAAGGCCGCCAACTTTTTTTCGATGTTTCTTTCTGCGCCCGGCCGGTCACCGTCCGCCCTCGACCGGCTGGCGCTCAGGAGGCGGTCACTCCTGGCAGAGATGGTCGTAGGCGAAGTCGCCGATGAGTTCGTCGCGCCGATCCCGTAGCCGCCGGATATCGGCGAGCAGATTCCCACGTGGCAGCAGTGCCGGCACGTCGGACTCGATCGTGCGCAGTCGCTCGCCGATCGCGAGGACGGCCAGGTCCTCGGCGAACCGGGCGGGTTCGACGCCGCAGGACAGTCCGTACGCGTGCACGCTCACCCGCTCCACCAGCACCTCACCGGGACGGACCTCGGCCCAGCTCCAACCCTCGGCCGGCCCGCGCGTCCAGCGCACGTGCAGTCCGCGCAGGATGGGGTCGGTCAACCGCCGCGCCACGTAGGCCTCCACCGCCTCGGCCCGGGCGAGCGCGCCGAGGTCGTTGACGGCACCCTCACGCCCGTCGGGCAGCCGGCCGACGATGTCCCGGAACCCGACGGCCGCCACGTCCGAACCGGCGGCACCGGCGGCGTACCGGCGGGCGTCGACGACGTACGTGACGATCCGTGGCCCGAGTCCGACGGTGCGCAGGGTGGCGGAGACGACCCGCAGCAGCGGCAGGCCGATCGCCGCGGCGACGGCCTCCGTGGTCCGCTCGGCCCGCCTGGTGGTGGCGTCGGTCGACGGTGACCGGAACTCGACTGCGAACTCGGGCCGTCCGGTTCTCGCCGCGCAGACCACATGGTCGAGCAGGGTCCGGCTGGCAGTGTTCCACTGGCTCGCCGTGAGACCTGGTGGACGACGCCTGACGATCTCGCCCAGGCGAAGCCCGACGTGCACCCGCTGCTCCGCCCGGACCAGGACGGGGCCGCGCCCGGCACCCTCCGGCACCGGCGCCAGCCCGCGGTCGTGGTCACCGGTCATCGTGGCACCCATGAATCCTCTTCAACCTCTCCCTGCCGACCGACGACGCCCGGGCCGGACAACGGTGCGCGAGCAGGTCGACAAGGGTTTCCTCGCGCCGGCCGACCGAGTCTAGGATGACGATCATGCCGGCGGCTCCCCCAGCGGGCTGTCGGTGACCGGACGGTGGTCGACGGCGGGCCACCCACCGCGCCGGGCCGAGGAGGTGGACGGGTGCGGGTGGTCTCCCTGGTGCCGTCGCTGACCGAGGCGGTGGCGACGACCCTGCCCGGGCTGCTGGTCGGTGCCACCGACTGGTGCACCCACCCGGCCGACCTGGACGTGCCGCGCGTCGGCGGCACCAAGTACCCGGACCTGGACCGGATCCGCGCGCTCCGGCCCGACCTGGTCCTGCTCAACGTCGAGGAGAACCGGCTTGCGGACGCCACGGCCCTGGCCGCGGCGGGTGTACCGATCCGGGTGACCTATCCGCGCACCGTGGACGGTGCGCTGACCGAGCTGGCCGACCTGCTTCGCGACCTGGGATCAGCAGCGGAGCCGCAGTGGCTCACGGAGGCCCGTCGCGCCTGGGCCGCGCTACCGGACACGCCGGTCCTCCGACGCGCGGTGGTGCCGGTCTGGCGGCGCCCCTGGGTGGTGCTCGGCGCCGACACCTTCGCCGGGGATCTGCTGCTGCGGCTCGGCGTCGCCAACCTCTACGCCGAACAGCCGGAGCGGTATCCGCGACCGAGCCTGCGACAGCTGCGGGACCAGGCGCCGGAGCTTGTCGTGCTGCCGGACGAGCCGTACCGCTTCACCCGCGACGACGGTCCCGAGGCGTTCCCCGGCGTCCCCTGCGCCCTGGTGTCGGGTCGGCATCTGACCTGGTACGGCCCATCGTTGGCCGAGGCTCCCGCGCTGCTGGCCGGCCAGCTCGCGGACCTGTACGTCGCCCACTGACCGCTGCCTGCGGGCCGGCTGGCGAGGCCCGGCACCGGTCGCGGGTCCCGGTCAACAGGGGTCGAAGGTCCCGGCAGGCAACGGCCTGCCGGCCCTGACCGCGGCATGGTCCGCGAGCGTCCAATAGAAGTGCCACCGGGACACGCGGTGCGAAGCAGAGAAGGGACGTGGACATGATGACCGCGATGATCGAGCGGAACACCGCCGCCAAGACCCCGGTGGCCGAGACCAACCAGGAGCAGAACCTCCGGACGCGGGCCACCCGCTACCTGCTCGCCGGGCTCCGCCTGGCCCTCGGTTGGGTCTTCCTCTGGGCCTTCCTGGACAAGGTGTTCGGGCTGGGCTTCGCCACCGAGGCGAAGAACGCCTGGATCAACGGGGGCAGCCCGACCAAGGGCTTCCTCAGCTTCGGTGCCGCCGGTCCCTTCCAGGGCTTCTACAACGGCATCGCCGGGGCCGCCTGGGCCGACTGGCTCTTCATGATCGGCCTGGCCGCCATCGGTACCGCGCTGCTGCTCGGCATCGGGGTTCGCGTCGCCGCCGCGGCCGGCGGTCTGCTGCTGGTGCTGATGTGGACGGCCGTCCTGCCTCCGGAGAACAACCCCTTCATGGACGACCACCTCGTCTACGCCGGGGTGCTGGCGCTGCTCGCGGTGACCAACGCCGGCGACACCTGGGGCCTGGGCCGCATCTGGGCGCGGCTGCCGATCGTCAAGCGGTTCGGCTGGCTCCGCTGACTCTGATCACCTCCCCCGCGGCGGGCGTCACCTACCGGTGGCGCCCGCCGCACCGCGTAGCATCCGGCAGGATTGTGCTGACCGGAACCGACGCACCAGGAGAATCCGCATGAACCAGGCAGCGAGCAAGCCCGAGATCGGTCCGATCGAGGGCACCCCGCCGGCCGACCTCGTGATCGAGGACATCACCGTGGGCGACGGCCCGGAGGCCCAGCCCGGACAGTTGGCCCGCGTGCACTACGTCGGGGTGTCCCACTCCACCGGCGCCGAGTTCGACGCCTCCTGGAACCGGGGCGAGCCGTTCGACTTCCCGCTCGGCGGCGGCCGGGTCATCGCCGGCTGGGACCAGGGTGTGGTGGGGATGCGGGTCGGCGGCCGGCGCCGACTGACCATCCCGCCGCACCTCGGCTACGGCAGCCGGGGCGCCGGTGGGGTCATCAAGCCCAACGAGACCCTGGTCTTCGTGGTCGACCTGCTCGGCGTCCGCTGACATCGCGCGTCCGGCGCCGGCCCCGTGCCCGGCGCCGGACGCGTCACCGCCGCCCCGCACGAGTTACGCCGCCCACCGGCGGCCGTGCGGAGCCGACCGGTCACACCGCGGCGAGCACCCGCTCCGGGCAGGCACCGACGACCGGGATGACCCGCCGCAGGCCGGTGGCCCGTAGCACCCGCTCCACCACCGGCGGCGGGTCGACGAGCACCAGGTGGCCGCCCTGCGAGCGCACCCAGAGCCGGGCCGCGACGAGCGTGCGCACCCCGGCCGCGGTGAGCAACCGGACCTCGGAGAGATCCACCCGCAGCTCGGTGCGGGTGGGGGCCGCCCAGAGCGCGGCGCGGAACGCCGCGACCGTGGCGATGTCGATCACACCGACCACGCGAACGCACACCGCGTCGTCCGACACGCTGGTCTCGACGTGGAACCGTTCCTCGCGCTCTCGCATACGACGAACCTATCCCCCGCCACCGACACTTCCACCCTGCTGGAAGGCGGTTCCGGGTAAGCCCAGGGCATGACCCGCAGGCCGGCCGGGTCCACCCTAGGGACGATCCCCCGCCCCCGGGTGACCACATTCCTCAGCCCGCGACGAGGCGCCGGGCCGACCCGCGGCGGGTGGCCCGGCGCGTGCGCGTGGTCAGCCGCCGCTCGCCGACGGCTGCGGGTCGGGCGAGCCCCCGGCCACCGCCCCCGGGTCCGGCGCCTGGGTCGGCGTGGGCCGCAGGCCGGCGGGCACCGGCAACGCGCTGCCCTTGGCGAACTGCTCCCAGCTGACGTTCCACGCCGTCCAGCCGTTGCCCTCGTTGAGCTCGACCTCGGTGCCCTTGACGGTCACCAGGTCGCCGACCTGGGTGATGCCCATCAGCCAGTCCGCGTTGGCCGCCGACAGGTTGGTGCAGCCGTGCGACACGTTCGTGTATCCCTGATCCCCCTCGGACCAGGGTGCGCCGTGGATGAACTCACCACCCCAGGTGAGCCGCTGCGCGTCCTCGACGTCGACCACGTACGGATCGGCCGAGCCCCGCGTGTCGAAGGTGGTGAAGTCGTGCTTCTCCATGATCACCATCTTGCCGCTGGACGTCGGTGTGCTCGGCTTGCCCAGGCTGACCGGCAGCTTGCGCAGCAGCTTGCCGTCCCGGATCACCGACATCTGCTTGCTCGCGTTGTCGATCTCCAACTCGACCTGCCGACCGATCTTCGAGGTGGCCCGGCGGTCGGCGTCACCGACGCTCTCCTTGCCGATCGGCAGACCCTCCAGCGCTGAGCGGACCTTGATCGTCGTACCTGGCCGCCAGAAATCGGGCGCTCGGTAATAGACCTGGCTGCCGTCGGACACCCAGGACCAGGTTCCCGGCTGCGGCGGATCCGTTTTCACGAACAAACGGCGCTGCACATCCGCCCGCGCCTCTTTGGGAATTGGCGGGTCGAAGGCGACGGTTACCGGCATCGCCGTGCCGTACGTCCGATCACCGGCGAAATACAAAGTGCTGACGATCGCCGGTTTGGAAGATTTGGGCTGCGTCGTGAACGTCGTCCTACGGGTGACCGTCTTCCCGGAGTCGCCGGTCGCGGTGACCTCCGCGGTGTACGTCCGCTTCGACTCCAGTGTCCGGCTCGGCACCCAGCCGGTGCCGTCCTCACGCGGCTCCGCCGCGACCGTCGCGCCCTTGTCGTCGGTGATTCGCACGGCGGTGACCCGCCCGTGCTTGACGACGGTGCCGATCTCCCCGGTGACCGGCACGTCGCGGGTGCCCTCGGCCGGCGTCACCGCCAGTTCCGGGTTGGCTCGCGCCTCGGCGGGCTGCCCGGGCCTGCGGTCGCTGGTGCACGCGCCCAGCGCCAGCGGTGCCGCTGCGACGCTCACCGCCAACAGCGTCAGTCGCCGCCTCAACATCATGATGCGTCCCCCCGTTTATCGCCGCTTCCTCCGCCACATTCTCCCTAGCTCGACGCCGACGTTTTCGCGGTTTCGACCAAGAGCTGGGACATTGCATGGAGAACCCTTTCCGTAATCGCACCAGGGCGAACGGAAAATGCCAGCGACGACGCAACGGGCGGTACTCGGCCGACTGTGACGCTATGTCCGGCGCCGTACCTGTGAATCCGGCCCCGCGCGTCCGCATCCGGCGGCAGGTCGGGGCGCGCGACGTCGATCGAGGGGTTCAGCGTCCCGGCCGTGGACCGGGCCGCCGGACCCCTCGATCGACGGGGGCGTCAGACGGTGGCGATCAGCAGCGCCGGCTGCTCGACGCAGTCGGCCACGTGCCGCAGGAATCCGCCGGCCACGCCGCCGTCGCAGACCCGGTGGTCGAAGGTGAGGCTCAGCTGCGTCACCTTCCGGACCGCGAGCTGACCGTCGACGACCCACGGCTTGTCCACGATGCGGCCGATACCGAGCAGCGCCGCCTCCGGATGATTGATGATCGGGGTCGAGCCGTCGACGCCGAACACCCCGTAGTTGTTGAGCGTGAAGGTTCCGCCGGTGAGCCGGGACGGCGGCAGTTCGCCGGCCCGGGCCGCGGCGGTGGTGGCGGCGAGTTCGGCCGCGAGTTCGGTGGTGGTCAGCCGCTCGGCGTCCCGCAGCACCGGCACCACCAGGCCCCGGTCGGTCTGGGCGGCGATACCCAGGTGCACCCCGGCGGACTGGATGATCCGCTGCCCCTCGGTGTCGACCCGCGCGTTGAGCTGCGGGTACCGGCGCAGCCCGGACAGACAGATCCGCGCGAGCAGGGCCAGGATGCTCACCGGGCCGTCCGGGCGGGCGGCGTTGATCGCGGCCCGGGTCTGTAGCAGGGCGGTGGCGTCGGCGTCGACCCAGATCGTCACCTCGGGGATCTCCCGGCGGCTCCGGGAGAGTTTGTCCGCGATGGTGCGGCGGATTCCTGTCAACGGGATGACGACGTCCTGCGCGCCGGCCGGGGCCGGCCCGCCCGCGAGCGCGTCGGTCGTGGGCCGCTGCGCCGCAGTGGTGCGGCCGGGCTCGGCGGCGGTGTCGGCCGCCGCCTGCACGTCGGCCCTCCTGATCACCCCGCCGGGGCCGGTGCCGCGCAGCGTGCGCAGGTCCACCCCGTGGTCGCGGGCCAGCCGCCGCACGATCGGCGAGATGACCAGCGCCGGTAGCGGTTCGGTCGCCGCCGGGGCGGTCGTCGGGTCGACGACCGCCAGCCGGGGCCGACGTCGCCGTCGGGTGCCGCCGTGTCCGGTGCCGTACCCGATCAGGACGTTGCCGGAGCCGGCCCGCTCCTCCTCGCGGTAGACCGCGTGCCCGGGCGGCTCACCGCCGCCGGCACGACCGGTCACCGACTCGGCGACGGTGATCAAGGGCTGGCCCACCGGGCGCACCTCGCCCTCGGCACCGTGCAGGGCGACGACCCGGCCGGCGTACGGGCAGGGCACGTCGACGACCGCCTTGGCGGTTTCCACCTCGACCACGGTCTGGTCCACGGTGACCGTGTCGCCGACCGCGACCCGCCACTGCACGATCTCCGCCTCGGCGAGACCTTCACCGAGGTCGGGCAGGAGGAAAACCTTCTCGGTCATGCCGCACTGCTCTCGGTCAGCCAGCGCCGGTCGGGCTGGTCGTCCCACTGCAACCGGGCCACCGCGTCGAGTACCCGGTCGACCGACGGCAGGTGGGTGTGCTCCAGCATCGGTGCCGGGTACGGGATGTCCAGCCCGGAGACCCGCAGCACCGGGGCGTGCAGCGCGTGGAAGCACCGCTCCTGCACCCGGGCGGCGATCTCCGCGCCGACCCCGGCGAAGCCCTGCGCCTCCTGCACCACCACGCACCGCCCGGTACGCCGAACCGAGGCGGCGATGGTGGCGTCGTCGAACGGCACGATGGTGCGTACGTCGACCACCTCCAGGTCCCACCCCTCCTCGCGGGCGGCCTCGGCGGCCTCCAGCGCGACCGGGACCGCCGGCCCGTACGCGACGAGGGTGGCGTCGCGTCCGGCCCGGCGCACGACCGCCCGGCCGAACGGCTCGGTACGGGTCGGCAGCGCGGTCTCGGCGCCGGCGAAGTAGAGCTTCTTCGGCTCCATGAACACCACCGGGTCGGGGTCGTCGATCGCCTCCCGCAGCAGCGAGTACGCGTCGTCGACGGTCGCCGGGGTGACCACCTTCAGGCCCGGGGTGTGTGCGTAGTACGCCTCCGAGGAGTCGCAGTGGTGTTCCACGCCGCCGATGCCTCCGGCGTAGGGCACCCGGATCACCATCGGCACGCTCAGCGCGCCCCGGGTGCGGTTGCGCAGCTTCGCCACGTGGGAGGCGATCTGTTCGAACGCCGGGTACGCGAACGCGTCGAACTGCATCTCGACCACCGGACGCAGCCCGGACATGGCCAGCCCGACGGCGAACCCGACGATGCCGGCCTCGGCGAGGGGGGTGTCGAAGCAGCGCTTGTCGCCGAAGCGGGCCTGCAGACCGTCGGTGATCCGGAAGACCCCGCCGAGCTGTCCGACGTCCTCACCGAAGACGAGCACCCGCTCGTCGTCGAGCATCGCGTCGGCGAGCGCGGCGTTGAGCGCCTTCGCCATGGTCATGGTGGCCATCAGGCGTCCTCCTCCGCTGCCGCGGCCAGTTCCGCGCGCACCTGCTCCCGCTGCTCCACCAACTGCGCCGTGGGTTCGGCGTAGACATGGTCGAAGAGGCTGAGCGGGTCGACGGTGGGCTGGGTGTTCATCCGCTCCCGCAGCTGCGCCGCGTACGTCTCGGCCTGCTCGGTGATCTCGGCGACGGCCGCGTCGTCGAGCACGTCCCGGCCGCGCAGGTAGGTCTCCAGCCGGGTGAGCGGGTCCCGGTCGCGCCACGCCTCGACCTCGTCGGCGTCGCGGTAGCGCGAGGCGTCGTCGGCGTTCGTGTGCGGCTCCATCCGGTAGGTGTGCGCCTCGACCAGGAACGGTCCCTTGCCGGCGCGGGCGTGCTCCACCGCACGGGTGAGCACGGCGAGGACGGCCATCGGGTCGTTACCGTCGACCTGCTCGCTGGGCACGCCGTAGCCGACGCCCTTGTAGGCGAGCGACGGGGCGGCGGTCTGCCGGGACAGCGGGACGCTGATGGCGTACCTGTTGTTCTGCACGAAGTACACGACGGGTGCCTTGAACACGGCGGCGAAGTTGACCCCCTCGTGGAAGTCGCCCTCGCTCGTGGCGCCGTCGCCGATGTAGACAAGCGCCACGGTGTCGCGTCCCTGGTACGACTCCCCGTAGGCCAGACCCGCGGCGTGCACGCACTGGGTCGCGAGCGGGGTGCACTGGGGCGCGGTGCGCCGCTGCGCCGGGTCGTACCCGCAGTGCCAGTCGCCGCGCAGCAGCGTCAGCACCTCGACCGGGTCGATGCCGCGGGCGGTGAGCGCCATCGACTCCCGGTAGGTCGGGAAGACCCAGTCGTCGTCGCGCAGCGCCAGGAC
The DNA here is from genome assembly GCF_040660295.1 of Micromonospora sp. NPDC049891. NCBI lineage: Bacteria > Bacillati > Actinomycetota > Actinomycetes > Micromonosporales > Micromonosporaceae > Micromonospora > Micromonospora sp. NPDC049891. The sequence continues at coordinate 60,360 of NZ_JBFAML010000011.1, read as the reverse complement.
GCCGCCGACCTGGCAGGCCTCCTGACCCCGGGAGGACGGGTAGACGGCCAGTCGGCCCTGCTTGGTCAGCGCGGTGGCCTGCGCGTCGAAGCGCCGGCCGACGACCATCCGCCGGTACATCTCGCGCAGCGCCTCGACCGGCGGTTCGGGATAGTCCGCGCGGGCCGGCAGCAGGGTGCCGTCCGGGTTGAGCAGCCGGACCGGCTCGGTCCGGGGCAGCAGGCCGGCGGCGGGATCGGGCGCGGTCGGGGTGGCCGGTCGGCGCGTGCGCGGGGATGCCCTGCGGGCCGCCTGGGGGGTGGTGGTCACGGCGGAACCTCCTGGACGTGTGGTGGCCCTATGCTCCTGCTGTTGGATGATTGACTCAAGATGCCCGGTGAACGCGGGATGAATGGCACCCGGAGGAGGTCGCGATGAGCCAGGAGGCCGCCGACGAGGCGGACCGGCGGGGCGGAACGGGACGTTCGGCCGTCGCCCTCGACGAGGTGGACCGGCGCATCCTCGACGAGCTGACCCGGGACGGCCGGCTCTCCATCCGGACCCTCGCCGAACGGGTGCACGTCTCACGCACCAACGCGTACGCCCGGGTGGAGCGACTGCTGCGCGACGGGGTGATCACCGGGTTCGCCGCGCGGGTCGCCCCGGAGCCGGCCGGCCTGGGCACCTCGGCGTACATCGCCCTGACGATCAGGCAGAACACCTGGCGCGAGGTGTCGGCGGAGCTGGCCCGGGTGCGCTACGTCGAGCACGTGGCGCTGCTCAGCGGCGAACACGACGTGCTCGCGCTGGTCCGGGCACCGGACAACGCCACCCTGCGGGACGTGGTGCTGGACCGGGTGCAGCGCATCGCCGGGGTGCTCGCCACCCGCAGCTGGCTGGTCTTCGAGGAGTACGACGGGGTGCGCAGCCCGTGGGCGTGACAGCTCAACGCTCGGGTGGCGGGTCCAGGCCCTCCCGGTCGGCCAGTTCCAACAGGGGGGTCAGGGAGAAACGCCGCTCGTCCAGGCCCGCGTGCGGGTCGCCCAGCTCGGCGAACCGACCCGGCATGGTGGTCACGTCGAAGTCCTCCGGCCGGGCGTCGTCCAGCTCCGCCCAGTCCAGCGGCGCGGAGACCAGCGCGGCCGGCGTCGGCCGGATCGAGTACGCCGAGGTCATGGTGTGGTCCCGGGCCATCTGGTTGTAGTCGACGAAGACCGGCCGATCCCGCTGCTCCCGCCACCAGGTGGTGGTGACCAGGTCCGGCCGACGCCGCTGCATCTCCCGCCCGAGGGCCAGCACCGCGCGCCGGCAGTCGCCGAAGCTCCACCGAGGCTCGATGGAGACGTAGACGTGCAGACCGCGCCCACCGGTGGTCTTGGGATGGCCGGCCAGGCCCAGCTCGTCGAGGAAGGCACGCACCTCGTGGGCCACCGGCACGACCTTGTCGAACCCGACCCCGGGCAGTGGGTCCAGGTCGATCCGCAGCTGATCCGGCCGCTCCACGTCCGCCCTGGTCACCGGCCACGGATGGAAACGCAGCGTGCCCAGGTTGACCGCCCAGATCACCACGGCCAGCTCCCCCGGGGCGACCTCGTCGGCGGTGCGTCCGCTGGGAAAGGTGATGTGGGCGGTGCCCACCCAGTCGGGCGCACCGGCCGGCACCCTCTTCTGGTAGAACGCGTCACCCCGGTTGTCCTGTCGGGTGGCGATGGTCGCGCCCTCGAAGACGCCGCGGGGCCACCGTTCCAGCATGGTCGGCCGGTCCCGCAACGCGCGCAGGATGCCGTCGCCGACGGCGAGGAAGTAGCGCACCACGTCCAGCTTGGTCAGCCCTCGCTCCGGGAAGTACGGCTTGTCCGGGCTGGTGACGCGGACCGTCCGCCGCCCCACCTGGATCTCCTCCGCCGCCGTCGCCACATCTGAGAGGGTACGACGCGGCACCGGGCACGGCGGGCCACCGCCGGGAGCTGCGTCGCGCCGAACTCCGGCCGGCGCGCTCAATCCGCGCCCGGGTCCGGCCGGATCGGTGGACGGGGCGGAGCGTGCCCCGCCACCGTCGCCGGATCAGCCGTTCTCGCGTTGCAGACGGGCGGCAAGCATCTGCTTGCCCTGCTCACCCGCCTTGCGGTTGTTCTCCTGGATCTTGCGGAACCAGGTGGCGAGTTCCTCGTCACCGCGAGCCTCCGCGTCGGCGATGTAGGTCTCCAGGTGCCAGATGTTCTCCAGCGACATCTGCAACGCGTGGATCAGGTCGTAGTTCTTGTCCTTCACCGGACTGGCCGGCCGCTGCACCATCGTGGCCACGACTCACCTCCCACTCGTCAGGTCCCGGCCGCATACCCCCGGTCGGCGGCGGCACACGCATCCGCCCGAGGTGCCGTTTCCGGGGTTCGCGCCAGGGTAGGAGAGCAGGCCTCGAAGCGAACCGAGGAGGTCAGCCAGGTGTCCACCGATGCCATCGTCCTGCTGAAAGAGGACCACAAGGAGATGCGCCGCCTGTTCAAGGAGTTCCAGGCCAGCGAGGACGCACCGGCCAGCAAGCGCGGGAAGCTGGTGAAGGAGATCCTCGAGGCGCTCACCGTGCACACGTACCTGGAGAACGAGATCATGTACCCGGAGGTCCGCAAGCGCCTGCCGGAGCTGGAGGACCACATCCTGGAGTCGTACGAGGAGCACCACGTCGCCGACGTGCTCTGCTTCGAGCTGGCCTCGATGAAGCCCGACGACGAGCACTTCAACGCCAAGACGACGGTGCTGATCGAGAACGTCCTGCACCACGTCGAGGAGGAGGAGCAGGAGTGGTTCCCGAAGGTGCGCGAGTCGATGGGGCGTAAGGAGTTGCAGGAGATGGGCCAGCGGATGATCGACACGCGCCCCCAGGCACCCCGGACCCCGACCGCGCCCAAGGCGCTCAAGAAGTCACTGGAGGCGATGGGCGCCTGACGCCTCGTCGCGGGAGTGGTGGCGTGGCCGTCACCAGGCCGTCGATGGCACCCCCTCCGGCGCCGGCAGGATCTGCCGCAACCGGCCCGGGGGTACGCCACGAGGCCGCCACTCCCGTGGGTAGCCCACCGACACCTCCTCGAACCGCACCCCGTCGTGCCAGGTGGTGCGGGGAATGTGCAGATGGCCGTAGACCACCGCGGCGGCGTCGAAGCGTACGTGCCAGTCGGCGGTGGCGTCGGTACCGCACCACTGGGCGAAGATCGGGTACCGCAGGACGCGCGTCACGTCCCGGACCAGCGGCCAGTGGTTCATCAACACGGTCGGCAGCGCCGGGTCGCGCTCGGTGAGCCGGCGGGCGGTCTCGGCCACCCGGGCCGCACACCATGCCGACCGGCTCTCGTACGGGTCGGGGTGCAGCAGGAACTCGTCGGTGCAGACGATTCCGGTCCGGTACGCCTCGGCCAGCGCCGCCTCGGGCGTGTCGAAGCCGTCGGGCCGCCAGCTGTGGTCGTAGAGCAGCAGCAGCGGCGCCACGGTCACCGGGCCACCCGGCCCCGCCCACACCGGGTACGGGTCCTCGGGGGTGACCACGCCGAGTTCACGGCACAGTTCGACCAGGTGCGCGTAGCGCGGCACGCCACGCAACGTCACCGGATCCCCCGGGGGCGTCCACAGTTCGTGGTTGCCCGGCGACCAGACGACCCGGGCGAACCGGCCGGCCAGCAGCCGCAGCGCCCACTCCACGTCGGCGACGGTGTCGCCCACGTCACCGGCGACGAGCAGCCAGTCCTGCGGGGTCCGCGGCCGCAGCCCCTCGACGATCGCCCGGTTCTCCGGATGCCGCACGTGCAGGTCGCTGATGGCCAGGAGACTGCCAGCACCGTCCGTCCCCGCCATGCGGCGATCCTAGTTGCCCGCCGGGCCTCCGGCCCGACCGCAGGCGGCGGTCCCGCTAGCCGGCTGCGGGTCCACCACGTGCCGCACGGTCGGCGCTGCGGCCCGCCGTGACGGCGTACCCGGTAGGATCCCCTCGGGCCGTGACTGGCGCATTGGAGATGGAGAACCATCGGGGAGCGGCCCCGTCACGAGGACGCATGCCGAGCGCCTGGGCCTTCCGCACGTCACCTGGAGGTCGCATGCCGCGCAACGCCGAATCCACCGCCTTCCGCAGCGCTCTTGAGGTGATCCGTGGTGTCGAGCCACGGGTCGCCGACGCGATCGGGGCGGAGCTGGCCGACCAGCGTGAGTCGCTCAAGCTCATCGCCAGCGAGAACTACGCCTCCCCGGCGACGTTGCTGGCCATGGGCAACTGGTTCAGCGACAAGTACGCCGAGGGCACCATCGGGCGCCGGTTCTACGCCGGCTGCCAGAACGTGGACACCGTCGAGGCGCTCGCCGCCGAGCACGCCCGGGAGCTGTTCGGCGCGACGCACGCGTACGTACAGCCGCACTCGGGCATCGACGCCAACCTGGTGGCGTTCTGGGCGATCCTGGCCGACCGCGTCGAGGCACCCGCGTTGCAGCGGGCGCAGGCGCGTCACGTCAACGACCTGACCGAGGCGGACTGGTTCGCACTCCGGCGCGAGCTGGGCGACCAGCGGATGCTCGGCATGTCGCTGGACGCCGGCGGGCACCTCACCCACGGTTTCCGGCCGAACATCTCCGGCAAGATGTTCGACCAGCGCAGCTACGGCACCGACCCGGCCACCGGCCTGGTCGACTACGACAGGGTCGCCGAGGCGGCTCGCGAGTTCCGCCCGCTGGTGCTGGTCGCCGGCTACTCGGCGTATCCCCGCAAGGTCAACTTCCGGATCATGCGGGAGATCGCCGACTCGGTCGGTGCCACCTTCATGGTGGACATGGCGCACTTCGCGGGTCTGGTGGCCGGCAAGGTCTTCACCGGCGACTTCGACCCGGTGCCGCACGCGCACATCGTCACGACCACCACCCACAAGTCGCTGCGTGGCCCGCGCGGCGGCATGGTGCTGTGCGGGCCGGAGCTGGCCGACCAGGTCGACCGGGGCTGCCCGATGGTGCTCGGCGGCCCGCTGCCGCACGTGATGGCCGCCAAGGCCGTGGCCCTCGCCGAGGCCCGCCGACCCGACTTCGCCGACTACGCCCGGCGGATCGTCGACAACGCGCAGGCGCTGGCCGAGGGCCTGCTGCGCCGGGGGGCCAGGCTGGTCACCGGCGGTACCGACAACCACCTGGTGCTGATCGACGTGACCGGCTACGGGCTGACCGGCCGGCAGGCCGAGCAGGCGTTGCTGGACTCGGGCATCGTCACCAACCGCAACGCGGTGCCGCAGGACCCGAACGGCGCCTGGTACACCTCCGGCATCCGGATCGGCACCCCCGCGCTGACCACCCGTGGGCTCGGCACGGCGGAGATGGACACCACCGCCGAGCTGATCCACACCGTGCTCAGCCAGACCAGTGCCGGGGCGAACCCGGACGGTACCGCCTCCAAGGCGAAGTACGTGCTCGACCCGGCCCTCGCGGACAAGGTCAGCCGCCAGGCCAGCGAGCTGCTCGGCGGTTTCCCGCTCTACCCGGACGTCGAGCTGGGCTGATGACGGACGCGCCGGGCCGGGACACCCCGGCCCGGCGCGATCGACGTACCCCGTCAGTAGTCGAACGTCCAGAGGAACCACTGAGTGCTGACCGGCGCGTAGCTCTGCTCGCAGTACCACCAGTCCCACCGGCCCTCGGCGACGCCGGAGGCACCGTAGGACCGGCAGAAGTCGTAGCTGTAGTAGACGCCGCGCAGCGTCCCGCCCGGCGGGTCCGCCTGAGCCGGCGTCGCCCCGACGACGAGTGTCGCGCCTACCGCGGCGAGCGCCGCCAACGGCGCCACCACCCTGCTCCGCACCATGAGTACCCCCTGCGCTGTCGCATCGACGTATGCGAATAGCGTGACGAGACTCAGGACACGCCGTCAACGCGATCCCGAGCCTTGGCGGGTCGACGGTGGCAGTGCCTCAGGCGAGCGGACGCTTGAGGTGGTAGCGGTGCACCTCGGTGCTGCCCTGCACGTTGTTCACGTCCTCGGCGGCGGAGACGAGTTCCCAACCGTCCCGTCCGGCGCGGTTGAGGTGCGCGATGGCGGTGTCGCCGTACGCCGTGATGTCCTTACGTGACCCGTCCGGGCCGTACCAGACGAACGAGACATGAAAATTGCGGCCCTGCCCCTGGTAGCGGCGGACCAGCAGGGCGTACTCCCAGGCAACCATGCCGCCCATTATGACCATCCATCCAGGACGACGGCAGGGCGGCGGTCACAGGTTGCGAACCGGTGAACGCGATGAGTCGCCGCACCGGCACCGGTCAGCCCACCGGCACCGTGCGCAGCTCGCGGGCGGTCGCCGGATCGGCGCAGCCGGCCAGGGCCAACGCGTCCCGCAGCTCGTCGGCGAGCAGGGACAGCGCGGTGCCGGCCGTGGGCTGTCCACCGGCCGCCAGGGCCCAGAGCATCGGCCTACCGACCAGGACACCGTGGGCACCCAGCGCCAACGCGCGCAGCACGTCGACGCCGCTGCGGATCCCGCTGTCCAGCAGCACCTCGCAGGTGTCACCGACGGCCGCCACCACCTCGGGCAGCATGGTGGCGCTGGCCGGGACCCCGTCGAGCTGCCGGCCACCGTGGTTGGACACGATCACCGCCTGCGCACCCGCCTCGACGGCCCGCACCGCGTCGGCCGGGTCGAGGATGCCCTTGACGACAAGCGGCAGGTCACACCGATCCCGTAGCCACCGCAGGTCCGCCCAGCTCAGCGCCGGCGTGAAGACCGCATCAGACGGCGCGGACAGCGGGTTCACGCCCGGCGTACCGCCGTGGGCCAGGTCGTCTCGTCCACCCGGCAGGTTCGCCGGGACCAGCTCGGGCGGCAGTCGGAAGGCGTTGCGCAGGTCCCGGAGTCGTCGGCCGAGCACCGGCACGTCCACCGTGACCACGAGCGCCCGGCAACCGGCAGCGCGCACCCGCGCCAGCAGATCGGCCACCAGAGACCTGTGGCGCAACCAGTACAGCTGGAACCAGACCTCGGCGCCGGTGGCGGTGACCTGCTCGATCGGTGTGCTGCCGAGGATGCTGGCCAGGTACGGCACGTCGGCGACGCGGGCCGCGGCGGCAAGTGCCGGCTCGCCGTCGGGATGCACCAGCCGTTGGTACGCCATCGGCGCCACCCCCACCGGCATCGCAAAGTCCCGGCCGAGCAACCGGGTCCGCAGGCTCGGGTTGGTGACCCCGGTCAGCACCCTCGGCAGCACGCCGACCCGGTCCAGGGCGCTGCGGTTCCCACCGAGGGTCACCTCGGCACCGCTGCCACCGTCCACGTAGTCCCAGACCTGCGGCGGCAGCACCGTCCGGGCCAGTCCGGCGAAGTCGGCCAGACAGACCGGGGGTGGACCGGGCGTGATCTCCATGCGGTCCACGATCGCCGAACCGGCGACCGCTACGCCAGTACGTGCTCAGGAACGCCGGCAGGGTGGCGGGCGAGTTCCGGGCGGACCAGAGCTCGGGTGTCCCGTGGGACCCATCGCGCCCGCCACCTGGCGTACCGTCTGGAGGTGGCCAGTTGGGACGACGTACGCCGGATCGCGCTGGGCCTGCCGGAGACAAGCGAGCGGCCCTCCTATGACGGGGTGGCCGCCTGGCGGGTGAAGGACAAGCCATTCGTCTGGGAACGTCCGCTGCGCGGCAAGGAACTCCACGACCTCGGTTCGGCCGCACCGGACGGTCCCATCCTCGGGGTCCGGGTGGCGGACCTCGGCGTCAAGGAGGCGTTGCTCGCCGACGACCCCGGCCTCTTCTTCACCACGCCACACTTCGACGGCTACCCGTCGGTACTGGTCCGGCTGGACCGGATCGACCTTCCCGAGCTGACCGAGCTGATCGTGGAAGCCTGGTACGCCCGCGCCCCGAAACGGCTCGCGGCGGCGCACCAGGCGCAGACGGCACCACCCGAGGCGGGAGGGTGACGCTCACCCGGCACGACCGAAGGAGACGTCCCGTTCACCAGGTGCCGCAGCGGCCGGATCGGCGGAACCGGTCGGCTCCGGCGGTGCCTGCCGCGCGGGGGCGGTGCGCCGGGTCAGTCGCTCGCTGAGCACCAGCAGCAGGGCCACCGCGCTGAGCACAGCACCGATCAGTACGGTGCTGTGCACTCCGTGGCGCGGCAGCGCGAGCCCGCCGACGAAGGCGCCACCTGTGATGCCGACGTTGACGGCGGCGGACACGGTCGCGGCGGCGAGATCCGAGCGCCCCGGCGCCACCTGAAGCACGAGGCCACCGAGGGCCGCGGTGAACGCGGCGAAGGCCAGGCCGGCCAACGCGATCAGGCCGACCGCCGCGCCGGGCAGGTGACCCAGCGCGGACAGTCCGACAAGTGCCAGCGACTGGAGTGCGACGGTCGCGATCAGGGCGAGCCAGGGGCTGCGGTCCACGAGCACCCCGACGGCGAGGATGCCGAGCACGCTGGCGACACCGCGGGCGAGCAGGATGGCGCCGACCGAGGCGGCGGGCATCGCGCTGTACTCGGTGACGAAGAGGGCGACGTAGGTGTAGGCGGCGATCGCGCCCGCGGTGGCCAGGACGGCCACGGTGACCAGCAGCCAGAAACGGCGCGCGTCAGGGGTGGCGCCCCGGGTGGCGTGCCCCTGGTCGGGCCGCGTCGAGGGCAGCAGCGAGGCGACCACGACGAACACGATCGCGCCGAACCCGGCCACCGCAAGGAACGCGGCCCGCCAGCCGGCCCGCTCGCCCAGCCAGATGCCGGCCGGCACGCCCAGGGCCAGGGCGACGTTGCCACCGGCGAACACCACAGCGACCACCCGGCCACGGAGTCCGGGCCGGAACAGTTCCGCGGCGGCCGGCACCACCACCGCCCAGAACAACGCATGGGTCGCCGCGGTCGCCACCCGGGCCGCCAGCAACCACGCGAAGGTGCTCGCGAACACCGTCACCGCGTTGCTGACGACGAAGCCGGCCAGCAGCGCCGACAGCAGTCGCCGGCGTGGGACGCGGCGGACCAGTGCGGTCAACGGGACCGAGGCGACCATCACCACCGCGCCGTACGCGGTGACGAGCATGCCCACGTCCGCGGGTGACACGGTCAGGTCCGCAGCCATCGGCAGCAGCAGCCCGATGGGCAGCGCCTCGGCCGTGGTGTAGAGGAAGGTCCCGCCCGACAGTCCGATGAGCACAACCGTTGCCCGCCCGCGTCCCATGCACCCTCCAGTGTTACCTGCTAACGAAGCTATGGCGGTAACACTAGGCAGCGCTCGAACCAGGGTCAACTGGTAAAGTCGCTTTTGATGGAAACATTCGAGGACGTCCGGAGACTGCGCCTGGTGGGCGGCAACCTCGCGCTGGACTTCGTCAACACCCGCACCGGTCCGCCCGTCGGGCCCCCCGACGACGACGTGCTCACCGGCTACCCCGAGCTGGTCGCCTGGGCCGGGTACGCGGGCGTCCTCACGGACGCGGAGATGGCCAGGTCGCTCCGCCTCCAGCGGGACGACCCGGACGCCACACAGGCCGCCTTCGTACGATCACAGCGGACCCGCGACCGCCTCGACGAGGTGTTCCGGGCGCTGGCCACCGGCCGGGACCCGAGCAGGTCCGCCCTGGCCCGCCTGCGCGACGACGAGGCGGAGGCGCTCGGTCACGCGCGGCTCGACCGGGCCGGCAGCTTCGTCTGGACCTGGCGGGACGACCACACGGCCGACCGGCCACTACGTCCGGTGGTGCACGCGGCGGTCCAGTTGCTCACCACCGGGACCCTGGACCGGATCAAGGGATGCGGCGGCTGCCGCTTCGTCTTCATCGACGAGAGCAAGAACCGCAGTCGCCGCTGGTGCAGCATGGACGACTGCGGGACCGCCGAGAAGGCCCGACGGTACGTCGCCGCGCGACGCACCCGGGCGTCCCGGTGAGCACCGGCACCGGACCGCGAGGTCGGCCGCGTCCGCACCGGCGCCGCACCGCCGGGCAGCCGCGTTCGTACGCTGTTCGTCCCACCGCCACACCTGTGTCGCCCGCTCCGCGTACCGTCGACGCCCGTGATCATCCGTCCGGCGACCACCGAGGTGCGCGCGTTACGCCGTATCGGTGACACCGCCCCGCACAGTGCTTTCACCGATCTGGTCCGGCACGCCGGACACTGGTTCTGCGCGTTCCGCCAGGGCCGGTCCCACCTGTCCGACGACGGTGTCCTGCGGGTGCTGACCTCCTCCGACGGTCGGTCCTGGCAGAGCGCGGCGGTGCTCGCACAGACCGGTGTCGACCTGCGCGACCCGCGCTTCGTACCGCGTCCCGACGGACGGTTGCAGTTGCTCGCCGCCGCCGCGACCGGCACGCCGAAGCGGTTCCGGACGGTCGCCGCGATCAGCGACGACGGTCATCGGTGGGACGAACCCCGGCCGATCGGCGAACCGGACGTCTGGGTCTGGCAGGCCGCGTGGCGCGGCGACGCGATGTACGGCATCGGCTATGCCACCCGGGAGCCCCGGTTCGTCCGGCTGTACCGCAGCGAGGACGGCTTCGACCTGCGACCGGTGGTGCGGACGCTGTTCTCCGGCGGCTATCCGAACGAGTCCGGGCTGGTCTTCGACCCCGACGGCACCGCCACCTGCCTGCTGCGGCGCGACGGTGGTACGGCCACCGCCCAGCTCGGCCGGGCCCGCCCGCCGTATCGGGAGTGGACCTGGACGGACCTCGGGGTACGGGTGGGAGGTCCGGCGCTGTGCCGGCTGCCCGACGGCACCCTGGTCGCCGGCGTACGGCTGCACGACGGTTCGGTGCGGACCGCGATCTGCGCCGTCGACGTGGCACGGGGCCGGCTGCGGGAGCTGGTGGCGCTGCCTTCCGGCGGCGACTCCAGCTACCCCGGCCTGGTCTGGCACGACGAGCGGTTGCACGTCAGCTACTACTCCTCGCACGAGGGGCGCAGCTGCGTCTACCTGGCCGAGGTCGACCTCGGGGCGCGCTGAGAGCGTGTTCGAGATCCCCCACCGCGCACCGTAGCCGGGTCGCCCGATCGGCGAACCTCCTTACGCGGGTCGGCGGAGGGCCGCCGGTCCACGGAGGGCGACAGGTCGGCGAGGGTCCCCCGGTCGACCTCGCTCGGCGAGAACAGCGGTCCGGTCATGACATCCCCACCTCCACCATCGACGTCGCCGCGGCGCGTACCAGCCGCAGGTCGCCTCCTCGGAGCACTGCCGGAACCCTACGGCAGGCCGGATGAACATTGCTTCATGCAAATGGATGCCCGAGAAGGGCGACTGGCCGGATTGCCGCCGGGTCACCCGACGGGGATGATCGATTCCGTGTGTCGACCTTAGGTGAGTGAATCAACACCCAGCGTGCAGCTTCCCGTGCGGGTGTCAGGCCGGCACCGGGGTCTGCGCGTGGATGTGGAAACGCAGTGACCGGGCGTCGGTGAAACACTCGCGCATCGGCCGGACCAGCTCGCGGTGCTCCGGGCTGCGCTCCCACGCCTCGAAGTCGGCCAGGCTGCTCCACTCGCTCGTGATGAGCCACTGCTCCGGGTCCGTCGACGAACGGCACACCTGGTCGACCAGGTGGCCCGGCACCCCGTCGGCGACCAGGTGCCGGACCGCCTCGTAGGCCCGGAGGAAGTCCTCGGTGCGTTCGTCGGGCACCCGGACCAGAAAGACCACCCGGGCCCGGTGCTCGCCGGCCCGCTCCTCGCGCTCCGATGCAATCATCACGGTTCCTCTCCGGCCGGCGGCGCACCGCGCAGCACCAACGCACTGTTGAATCCGTCGAAGCCCCGGGCGCAGATCAACGCGACCCGGGTACGCGGGCGGCGGGCGGCCCGCAGGAAGTCCAGTTCACAACCTTCGGCCACGACGTCCGGGCCGGCCGAGGCGGGCAACGTGTCGTGGGCGAAGGCGAGCAGCGCGGTGGCCACGTCCAGGGCCGACCCACCCTGATGCGCCCGCCCGGTCAACTCCTTGTGGGTACTGACCGGCGGCGTGCGGGCCCCGAAGACGGCACGCAGCGCGCTCGCCTCGGCCCGGTCGTAGCGGGGCACCCCGAGAGCGTCCGGGACCACCACGTCCACCTCGTCCGGTTCGACGCCGGCTCGGCCCAGGGCCAGCCGCATCGCCCGGGCGTACTGGTGCTGGTCGCCGGAGCTGTCCACAGTGGTGTGCGCCGCGTCGTGGGTGGCACCCCAACCGGTCACCTCGCCGTAGATGCGCGCGCCCCGGGCACGCGCATGACCCAGCTCCTCCACCACGAACACCGCGCCGCCCTCGGCGGGCAGGTAACCGCTGGCGGTGGCGTCGAACGGCCGGTAGGCCCGTTCCGGATCGGTCACCTCGCTGAGCAGTCCGGAACGGAGCTGACAGGCAAGCGCGTACGGGCTCAGCGGGCACTCGGTCGCCCCGGCGAGCACCACCGAGGCGCCGCGTCGCACCGTCCGCACCGCGTGCGCGAGGCTGTCCAGCCCGCCGGCCGACTCGGCCACCAGCACTCCGCACGGACCCTTCGCCTGGTGCCGGATGGAGAGCTGTCCGACGCTCGCCGCGTAGAACCAGGCGATCGACTGGTACGCGCCGACGGTGCGCGTCGGTGACGACCAGAGGCGTTGCAGCTCCCGCTGGCCGAACAGGTTGCCGCCGGAGGCGCTGGCCAGGGTCACCGCCCAGTCGTACGGATCGGTGGCCCGCTCCGGCAGGGCGGCGTCGGCCAGCGCCAGTGCGGTGGCGGCGAAACCGAGGTGGGTCCACCGGTCCGTCTGCACCAGGGCCCGGTTGTCGGCGTACCGGGCCGGGTCGAAGTCCGCCACCTCACCGCCGAGCCGGGTCGGGTAGCCGGAGGCGTCGAACAGGGTGATCGGCCCGGTACGGCGGCGGCCGGCCAGGACCGAGCGCCAGTGCGCGTCCGCGCCGACGCCGCTGGGTGCCACCACCCCGACGCCGGTGACCACGGCCCGCCCGCCCGTCATGCCGTCACCTCGCCGGCCATCCGGACCAGACGCGCGCTCACGGTGTCACGTCCCGGGCCAACCGGCGGAACAGCATGGCCGACTGGAAGCCGCCGAACCCGCTGCCCACCGAGAGCGCCACGTCCACCGGTACCTCCCGGGCCTCGTTGGGCACGTAGTCCAGGTCGCACTCCGGATCCCGGGTGGCCCAGTTGGCGGTCGGCGGCACCACCCCGAACTCGATGGCCAGTGCGCACGCGGCCATCTCGATGGCACCGATGGCACCGAGGGAGTGCCCGACCATCGACTTGATCGAGCTGATCGGCACCCGGTAGGCCGAAGGCCCGAGCGACCGCTTGAACGCGGCCGTCTCGTGCCTGTCGTTCTGCCGGGTACCGGAGCCGTGGGCGCTGATGTAGGAGACGTCCTCTGGGTCCAGCCGGGCCTGCCGCAGGGCATCGGTGATGGCCAGCCCCATCTCCAGGCCGTCGGGGCGCAGCCCGGTCATGTGATAGCCGTTGCTGCGGCTGGCGTAGCCGGCCACCTCGCAGTAGACGTGTGCGCCACGCCGCGCGGCGTGTCCGGCCTCCTCCAGCACCAGCACCGCCGCCCCCTCGGCCAGCACGAAGCCGTGCCGGTCGGCGTCGAAGGGGCGGGAGGCGTGTGCCGGGTCGTCATTGTCCGGGCTGGTGGCCTTGATGGCGTCGAAGGAGGCCACGGTCACCGGGGAGATGGGTGAGTCGGCGGCACCGGCGAGCACGATGTCGGCCTCGCCGTCGACGATGAGCTGATGGGCGTACCCGATGGCGTCGATGCCGGAGGTGCAGCCGGTGGAGACCACCTGCGCCGGGCCGTGCAGGCCGTGTCGGCAGGCCACGTCGGCGGCCAGGCTGCTGGGCATCAGCGCCGGATAAAGGTAGGGCCCGCCGAGAGCCGCGTCGACCAACCAGCGCCGGCCGCTGTCGCTGACCGTCACGTACTCCTGTTCCAGCGCCATGGTGCCGCCGACGGCGGTGCCGAGGACGACACCGGCACGGTCACGTTCGGCGTCGGTGAGTTCCAGCCCGCTGTCGGCGACCGCCTCGGCGGCGCAGGCCAGCGCGAACTGCACGTACCGGTCGGCACGCTGCCGCTGGGCGGGGGTCAACCCGGCGGCGTCCGGGTCGAAGTCGCACTCGGCGGCGATCTGCGACCGGAACGGCGACGGGTCGAAGAAGCTGATCCGCCGCGTCGCCGTACGCCCCTCGGTGATGCTCTTCCAGAACCGGTCCCGGGTCACCCCGCCGGGCGCCACCACCCCGACGCCGGTGACCACGGTGCGTCGGGTGGTCATGACCGGTCCCGCTGTTCGACCAGTTCGGTGTCGACGTGGCCGAGTTCCGGGCGCGGGGCCAGCGGGCCGAGGTGGAAGATCACCTCGGCGGGTACGTGCCCGGTGTTGCGCAGCCGGTGCCGGACGTTGCGGGCCACGAAGAGCGCCTCGCCGGCCGCCACCGGCACCGGTTCGTCGTCCAGGTCGACGGTGATGGCGCCGCGGGCGACGTAGAGGAACTCCTCGCTGTACGGGTGATAGTGCTCGGCGATCCGTTCCCCCGGCGCCATGGTGGCCACGCCCATGAAACCCGAGGTGCTGCCGACGGTACGCGGACCGAGCAGGACGCGCAGTTCGCCACCGCGACGGCGGTCGGCGGGCACGTCCCGGGCGGCCACCAGGGCGAGGTCACTCATCGTCTGCTCCTGTCGCACTCGTCCCTGTCGACACGGTCGCCGGCGCCGCGCTCGTCGGGGTGCCGCTCGTCCTCGGCGTGGTCGCCCGGTGCCGGGCGAGCCGCTCGACGCGCTCCTTGATCACAGCCAGCTGCACCGCGCTGTTGGTGTTGATCCGCTCGGTCATCCCGGCGTTGTCCACAGGCGCGGTGGGCTTCATGGCGAAGTCCTGCACCCAGGTCATCCGGACACCGTCGGGTTGCTCGGTGTAGGTCCAGTGGATCCGCATGTACTCGAACGGTCCGGTCTCCACCCGTCGGGCCCGCACCTGCCGGGTCGCCGGGTCCGCGGTGCGTTCACTGACCCAGCTCCAGGCGACTCCGTTCTCGTCGGGATGCATGGTGAGCCGGAACCGGACGGTGTCGCCGTCCCGGTCCAGGATCTCGGCCCGCGCGTACTCGGTGAACAGGTCCGGCCAACCCGCCACGTCGTTCGTCACCGACCAGACCAGCTCCAGCGGCGCGGCGATGACGATGCTGTTCTCGGTGTGCCCGGGCGGATCCGACCGCCGGGCGACCAGCTCGGCCACGGCAGGGATGCTCAGCTGGGCGGCCTGCTCCGGGATGCTCACCTGCCACCGGTCGGCGACGACGGCCGAGAGTTCGAGCAGGGCGAGCGAGTCCATGCCCAGCTCCTCCAGGGAGGCGGCCGGCGCGCGGGCGGCGGCGTCCGGGTCGAGTCCGCAGTTGGTGACCAGGATGCCGGTTATCTCCGCGGTCAGCGGACGGCCGTCGGTGACGGTCATCGTTTCCTCCTCGGGTGTACGGGTTTCGGTGCGGCGATCAGGCGGTCCACCAGCCCGGTGGAGTGACGCCCCTTGCGGAACTCGGCGTCGTCGAGCACCCGGCGGACGAACGGGATGGTGGTCCTCATCCCGGGTCCGGAGATCTCGAACTCGCTGAGCGCGCGGTCGAGCCGGCTCAACGCCAGGTCACGGTCCGGGGCCCAGACCGCGACCTTCGCCAGCAGCGAGTCGTAGTGGGGCCCCACCAGGTAACCGGCGTGGCCGTGGGTGTCGACCCGGGTGAACGGGCCGCCGGGTGGCACGAACCGGTCCAGGCGGCCGGGAGTCGGCGCGAAGCCCCGATCCGGGTCCTCCACGTTGACCCGGCACTCGATGCCCACCCCGGTGAACCTGACGTCCTCCTGACGCCAGCGCAGCGGGGTGCCGGCGGCGACGTGGAACTGCTCGTGCACCAGGTCGATCCCCGTGATCATCTCGGTGACCGGGTGTTCCACCTGGATCCGACAGTTGATCTCCAGAAAGTGGAACCGCTCCTCGGCGTCCACCAGGAACTCCACGGTCCCGGCACCGGTGAACCCGACGTCGAGCGCGCCGCGCAGGGCGATGCTGGCGATGGCGTCAAGCGTCGCCGGGGACAACGCCGGAGCGGGCGCCTCCTCGACAAGCTTCTGATGCCGGCGCTGCACCGAGCAGTCCCGGGTGCCCAGGTGCACGCCGTTGCCGTGCGAGTCGCAGAGCAGTTGGACCTCGACGTGCCGGGCGTCGGTCAGGTAACGCTCGACGTACACCCGGTCGTCGCCGAAGGCGGCCTGGGCGGCGGCGCGGGTGCGCGCGTACGCCCGGGGCAGGTCCGCCGGGGAGCGGACCACGGCCATCCCCCGGCCCCCTCCCCCGGCCGCGGCCTTGATGATGACCGGGTAGCCCACCTCGGCGGCGACGGCCGCGGCCTCGGCGGCCGTCGGCACCGGCTGTACCGCGCCCGGCGCCAGCGGTAGCCCGGCACGGCTCATCAACGCGCGGGCGGAGGACTTGTCGGCCAGCGCGGACATCACCTGCGGTGGCGGGCCGACGAAGGTCAGCCCGTTGTCCGCGCAGATCTCCGCGAAGTCGGCGTCCTCGGAGAGGAAGCCGTAGCCGGGGTGCACCGCCTGGGCACCCACCTTGCGGGCCGCCTCCACCACCGCCGCGGCGTTGAGGTAGCTGCGTCGGCTGGCCGAGGGTCCGATCCGGACGGCCTCGTCGGCCAGCCGCACCGCCGCCGAGTCGGCGTCCGCTGTGGAGTAGACCACTGCGGTACGGATGCCCAGTTCCCGGCATGCGCGCAGGATGCGCAACGCGATCTCGCCCCGGTTGGCGATCAACACCTTGGAGAACATCGGCATCCCACCCTCAGACCGGATCCAGGGCGACAAGTGGCTGGTCGTACTCCACCTGTTGTCCGTCGGCCACCAGGACCTCGACGACCCGGCCGGGCCGGTCCGCGGCGATCTCGTTCATCAGCTTCATCGCCTCGACGATGCCGACGACCTGCCCGGGTCGGACCAGGTCGCCGACGGCCACGAAGGGCGCGGCGCCCGGCTGCGGCGACCGGTAGAAGGTGCCGACCATCGGCGAGCGGACGCTGGTGCGGGTCGCGGCAGCAGCCGGCGCAGGCGCGGACGGTGCGGCCGGCGCCCGCGGGGCGGGAGCGGCGGCGCCCGTGGGGCCGGACGGTACGGCCGGCTCCGGTCCGACCGGTCGTTCCCACTCCACCTCCAGTTCGGCGTCGCCGAGGCGTAGCCGCAGCCGGCGTACCGGGTCGGCCAGGTCGGCGATGAACTCCCGGGCGTGTCGACGTAGCTCGGCCAGGGCTTCCTCGGCCGCCGGCTGCCGGCCGGGTGCCGGACCGGCGACGCCGTCGGCCGGGTGCCCGACCTCGTCACCGGCCGGGGTCGTGGGTGCGGTGCGGGCGAGGTGCCTGCCGTCAGCCCGTCCGGTACCCGCCTGGTCCGCCTCCGGGTGCGGCGCGGCGGTCGCGCCCGGGTCACCGGTGACGGCGGGCGCGGTGCCGGCCGTGGCGCTCACCGGGCACCCGCCCGGGCACCGGCACGCGCGGCGCCGAAGCGGCGGAACCGCCGTCGTCGTCGTTGGACCAGGGTCACCGCCGGCACGTCCAGCAGTGGCAGCAGGTTCGCCAGCAGCGCCTGACGGACGGCCCGCGCCGTCGCCTCGGGGTCGTCGGCGGCGGAGCCGTCCGGCTCGGGTACGACCTCGTCGACGACGCCGAGCCGGCACAGGTCCGGCGCGGTCAACCGTAGGGCCCGGGCCGCCTGCGGGGCGGCGGTACGACCGGGCCAGAGGATCGCGGCGCAGCCCTCCGGGCTGATCACCGAGTAGACCGCGTGCTGGAGCATCAGCACCCGGTCAGCCACCGCCAGGGCGAGCGCACCGCCGCTGCCGCCCTCCCCGGTCACCACTGTCACCACGGGTGTGGGCAGCACGCTCAGGGTCAGGATGTTCTCCGCGATGGCCGCCGCCTGGCCGTGCTCCTCCGCGTCGACGCCCGGATCGGCTCCCGGCGTGTCGACCAGGGTCACCACCGGCAGCCCGAGCCGGGCCGCCAGTCGCATCAGCCGCAACGCCTTGCGGTGTCCCGCCGGGGTGGCCATGCCGAAGTTGCGGGCCGCCAACTCGGCGGTGGTGTGTCCCTTCTGGTGGCCGATCACCATCAGGTGCCGGCCGTCGAGCCGTGCCAACCCGCCGACCACCGCCGGGCAGTCGGCGCCGAGCCGATCGCCGTGCAGTTCGGTGAAACCGTCGAAGGCGGTCTCCAGGTAGTCGAGCGTGGTGGGGCGACCGGGGTGCCGGGCCAGGCGTACCGTCTCCCAGGCGTCGCGGGACGATGCCCGCGACTCCTCGACCGGGCGGGCCGGCTCGGACGGTGGGGCGGGTGCGTCGGACCGGCTCGCGGTCCGGCGGCCGACGCCCGCCACCGCGAGCAGGGTCGCCAGCCGGGCGCGCAGCGCGTGCCGGGGCACCACCATGTCGACCTGGCCGTGCCGCAGCAGGAACTCGGCGGTCTGGAATCCCTCCGGCAGGCTGCGGCCGGTCACCTGACGGATCACCCGGGGGCCGGCGAAGCCCATCCGGGCGCCGCTCTCGGCGAGCACCAGATCGGCGCTGGTGGCGAAGGATGCGGCCACCCCGCCGTAGGTGGGATCGGTGAGCACGCTGACGGTGAGCAGCCCGACCTCGCGCAGCGCGGCCATCGCCTGGCTGACCGTGGCCATCTGCATCAACGACAGGGCACCCTCCTGCATCCGGGCGCCGCCGGAGGCGGTGACCAGGACCAGCGGGATGCCGGCTTCCAGTGCCTGCTCGGCGGTACGGGTGATCAGCTCGCCGACGGCGCACCCCAGACTGCCGCCGAGAAATCGGAAGTCCATCACCGCGAGCGCACAGCGCGACCCGCCCACCGTGGCGGTGCCGCAGAGCACGGCCTCCGGCAGGCCGGTGTCGGCGCGGGCGGCGGTGAGCCGGTGCGGGTACGGCAGGACGTCGACGAAGCCGATCGGGTCGACCTCGACCGCGCGGTCCGGCAGCGGCCGGAACGACCCGGGGTCGACGAGTTGGCTGACCCGCTCGGGTGCGGCGAGTCGGGCGTGCAGGCCGCACTCCGGGCAGACGTCGAGGTTACGACGCAACCGCTTGCGGTAGAGCAAGGCGGCGCAGCCGCCGCACCGGGACCACAGGGTCTCGCCCGAGGGCGCGGTGGCGGTCACGGCCGGGGCCCGTCGAAACTGTAGAAGCAGCGCGCCATGGCGTCTCGGGGCGAGCGCCAGTCCGGCAGGTACGGCGAGATGTACGCGCTCAACCGACTGCTGACCCTGATGAACTCGGGGTGTTCCCGGACCGCCTCCACGGCACCGTCACCGGCCGACTCGGTCTCGATGAGGTGCACGTACAGGTCGTCCAGGCGGTACAGCGAGCGATGCCGGACCCCCACCAGGCGGGGCAGTTCGGTCGTGTCGGACTCGGCGAAGATCTCGGCGACCGCCGACTCGGCGGTCGGTACCACCTTCGCGACGATCAGCGTTCGGTCCATGCTGGTCCTCCCCCCCATGGGGCCGGTGGCGACGCCACCGGAGGTGCCCGGACGGCTGCCGCCACGATGCGGACCACCGCGTCACCCGGGCGTCACCGGCACCCCCGGAAAGAACAACCTTTGGTGACGCTGAGTTGACGGAAGCTGTGGTTCAGCTGAGCGAGCACGGCCACCATGATCAGCAAGATTGGGCAGTTCAGAGGTGGTTTCACAGAACCAGAAGCGTTACATTGCCGACAACATCGTTGACTCAGAGTAACTGCTATTGATAATCTTCACGGCGGTCAGACCCGGCAGCGCACCCCGCGTGCGACGGCCCAGCGAGTCGACAGTGGCGTCACGGCGGCCACGCCGGGACCCGGCCGAGACCCGCAACCGACGCGTTCCGCAGGGGGTGCCGCCGTGGCCGCCGTTCCGCCCACGCCCACACCCACCACCGGTCAGCCGCAGGACGCCGACATCCGGCTGCATCTGCTCGGCGGGTTCCGCCTGACGCACGGCGACACTCCGGTGGTGGTGCCCCGCGGCCTGCAACGGATCATCGCGCTGATCGGGCTGCGCCCCGGCGCCACCCGTACCCACCTCGCCGGCCTGCTCTGGCCGGAAGCCACCGAGGAACGGGCGCTGTCCTCACTGCGGACCGCACTGTGGCGGCTGCGTCAGGATCCCTACTGCCCGCTGACCACCGCCGCCGACACCGTCCGCCTCGACGCACGGGTCCGGGTCGATGTCGACCTGCTCGTCGACACGGCCGGCCGGGTCCGGGACGGTCACGCCCCGGGCGACGCCACGGAGGCCCTCGCCGCCGGTCGGCACGACCTGCTGCCCGGCTGGTACGACGACTGGGTCCTGGCCGACCGTGAACGGCTGCGCCAGCTCCGACTGCACATGCTGGAACAGGTCGCCGGCCAGCACCTGGCCGCCGGGCGGCACGGCGAGGCGCTGGAGGCGGCGCTGGAGGCGATGGCCGCCGAGCCACTGCGCGAGACCCCGCACCGGCTGGTCGTACGCATCCACCTCGCGGAGGGAAACGCCTTCGAGGCGGTGCACGCCTTCTACGTCTACCGGGACCTGCTGCTGCGGGAACTGCGACTCGAACCGTCACCGGCGATGAGCGCGCTGCTCGCCGAGACCCTGGACCCGATCCGTCGCGCCAGCCGCCCGACCGGTGGACCACGCCGGCACCTGGTCACGCGCGCCGCCTTTCCGGGCCCGATGACGGTGCGTCACCGTACCGATCCCGGACGTTGACGGAGAGGTGACTGCGCGGACGACAGGGTGAGGGCCACAGCGGCCCGAGACTCCGGTGTCCGTCCGGGCCGAACCACCGGTGAGAGGGATCCGATGAGCCGTCTAGTGATCGTCAGCAGAATCATCCCGGGCGCGGAGGGTCGCGTGGCCCAGATCTTCGCCGAGTCCGACGAGACCGAACTGCCCAGCATGACCGGGGTTCGCCACCGGTCCCTGTACTGCCTGCACGACCTGTGCGTACACCTGATGGAGACCGACGACGTCGGCGCGGACGCCCTCGCGGCGGCCCGCAACCATCCGTTGTTCCAGCAGGTCAACGAGCGACTGTCCGCGCACACCTCGCCGTACCTGCCCACCTGGCGCTCGCCCCGCGACGCGATCGCCAACTGCTTCTACCGCTGGGACGGCGCGGACGTTCCGGCGCCGCGCGTGGCCGGCTGACCGGGCGAGAACATGGCGACCCGAGCACCGCACGTCCTGGTCATCGGCGCAGGCACCGGCGGCCTCTGCCTGGCGCACGGGCTGCGCCGGGCCGGAATCAGCGTCGACGTCTACGAACGACACCGGACCAGAGGCGAGGGGCTGCTCGGCTACCGGGTGGGCATCGGTCCCACCGGCAGCCGGGCGCTACGTGACTGCCTGCCGCCGGAGCTGTTCGAGATCTACCTGGCCACCTGCGCCCGCTCGCCCCGCTACTTCAACGTGCTCAGCGAGAAGATGCGGCACACGGCGTCCTTCCCGCTGCGGCCGGACACGCACCCGGTCGACACGGAACGGTCCGTGGCCCGGATGACGCTGCGCCAGGTGCTGTTGACCGGCCTGGAGGACGTGGTGCATTTCGACCGCACCTTCACCCGCTACGAGCAGCACGACGACGGCACGGTCACCGCCCACTTCGCCGACGGTGGCACCGCCACCGGTGACCTGCTCGTGGCGGCGGACGGTACGCACTCCGCGGTCCGTCGCCAGTACCTGCCGCACGCCGTCATCCGGGACGCCGGCACGGTCAACATCGCCACCCGGGTGCCGCTCACCGCGCACACCCGGTCCCTGCTGCCGGAGAGCGTGCAGCGGGGCATCTCGCTGATCTTCGGCACCGGCGGGGTGATGGGCGTGCTGCACGTGATGGAGTTCAAGTGGGACCGTGACGGTCGCCTCAAGCCGGAAACCAGCTCGGCTGACGCGAAACTGCTCGCCGACTGGCCAGGGCTGGGCCACGACCCCACCCGCGACAACATCAACCTGGTGGTGTGGAGCACCGCCCGGCGGTTCCCGTCGGACGTGATGCGGCGCCGGGGTACGGAGCTGATCCAGGTGGCCCTGGAGCTGACCGCCAACTGGCATCCGCACCTGCGCGAACTGCTCAGCCTGGCGGACCCGGACAGCGCCCTGCCGATCCGGGTGTCCACCTCGGAGCCGGTGCCGCCGTGGAAGAGCAGTACGGTCACCCTCCTCGGCGACGCGATCCACACCATGACACCGGGTCGGGGCGTGGGCGCCAACACCGCACTGCGCGACGCGAATCTGCTGCGGCGGCAACTGATCCTCGCCACCGCCGGTGAGAAGACCCTGGTGCAGGCGGTGGCCGACTACGAGGCGGCGATGGTGCCCTACGGCTTCGCCCGGGTCGCCGACTCGCTGGGGCGCAGCGGCACCAACGGCGACGACCGGATGTACCAGCCGGTGTTCGGCCGGCTCGCGCTTCTCGGCGCCCGGGGATACTTCCGGGTCACCAGCCGGGTGCCCCGGCTGCGGCGCAAGTTCGTCGACGACTTCTACACCTACCGAGGTGAGCAGGACTGATCCTCGTCGCGGCCCCGGCACCGGAGATGGTGCCGGGGCCGCGGCGTGTCCACACCCGCGCCACGGCCACCCACCGTCCGTTCCGTACCGCACACCTGCCGTAGCCTCCGCGCGTCCCGTACGGACTGTTACCTGGCCTGCCTGTCGCCCCGGCCGCGCGTGTGCAAAGCTGCGGCGAGTTTTTCTCGCGACGATCCGGACGTGAACCTCAGGGAGGGTTACCGTGGGCGAGTCCTTCGGGAGCTGGCTGATACTGCTCGTGGCGCTGCTGGCAGGGCTGGCGGTGGGCTGGGTGCTGCTGCGCGGCCGGCGGACGGAACCGCCCACGTCGGCCGGTACGGCGAGTGACGCGACCGCTGAGGCGAGCGGATCGGCCCCGGCCGCCGTCGGGACCGAGCAGGCCACCGCCACGACTGAACCGACTACCGAATCCGCCTCCGCCGCACCCTCGGCAAGCGAAGCCACCGTTCCGGCGGCGACCGGGCCCGCTGAGACCGACGCCCCGGTCGTCACCGCCGAGACCGACGCCGCCCGGCCCTCGGCCACCGCCGAGTCGACCGCCGTCACCACCGGGGAGCCGGTGACCGACGAGCCCGCCGAGACGACGCGGCCCGCCGAGCCGCTCGCGGGCGATGGCGAAGCGACTTCCGTCCTCGACGGACCGACGGCGGACGCGACCGCGGAACCGCGCCCGGCGATCGCCACCCCGCCGGTGCGCCGGAAGACCGCCACCGAGCCCACGGTGGCCCCCACCGCAACCGATCCGGCCACCAGCGCGCCGGTGGACCCGATCGCGGCGGCCGAGCCGGCAACCACGGCCGAGCCGGTCGCAGCGGCCGAGCCGGTCACCGCCGCCGAGCCGGTCGCGGCGGCCGAGCCGGTCACCGCCGACGCCGACGACTTCCGGCGTATCCAGGGAGTCGGGCCGAAGATGGCGGCCGCGCTGCACGGCGCGGGCATCCGGACCTACCGGCAGCTGGCCGAGCTGGACGAGGCGGCGCTGCGGGAGACCATCAAGAACGCCGGGCTGCGCGCCACGGCCAGCCTGGTCACCTGGCCCCAGCAGGCGAAGGTGCTGGCCGCCCAGGCCGACAGCGACGCCTGACGACCCGCCGGGCCGCCGGTCGCGGAAACATCCTCGCGGATTCCGCACCGGCGGCCCCTGGGTACGCCATTCCGGTGACCGGCACCGTTCAGGGCACGATCCCGCCGGGGCGTGGTTACGGTCGGTACGCCGGCCGCGCGGCCACCGCGCCACCTCCCACCGTGGCGAAGCCGGCCCGTCGAACTGTCGCCGACTGCCGGGAGTCGTCCGTGCCGTTCGCCCAGCAAGAGCCCGGTAACCAACGGCGGCCCCCCACCCGCGGCCCGTCCACGCCCCGCCGGGTCACCCTGCTGGAGCTGTTCTTCGATCTGGTCTACGTCGTCGCGTTGGCGCTCATCTCGCGCGACCTGGCCCACGAGATCACCTGGTACCAGGCCGGACAGGCGCTGATCCTGCTCGCCGCCGTGTGGTGGACCTGGGTGCTCACCTCTCTCGTCACCGACCTGTACGACCCCGAACGCCCCGAGATCAAGGTACTGATCGCCACGGTGATGTTCGGCGTGCTGTTGATGGCCACCGCGATCCCCAAGGCGTTCGGTGACCGAGGGCTGATCTTCGCCGGCGCGTACGTGGCCATCCATCTCGGACGCGGTCTGATCCTCATCCCGACCGTGCGCGGCGACCGGATGATCCAGCGCCGGGCGGCTCGGGTCTTCTCCTGGTTCGCCGTCTCCGCGGTGCCGTGGATCGTCGGCGCGTTCGTCTCCGAGGACGCCCGGATGGCGCTGTGGCTGCTCGCCCTCGGCATCGACTACCTCGGGCTGCGGCTGGCCTACCCGGTGCCCGGGATCGGCACCGTGCCCGCCGCCCAACTGCGGGTGACCGCCGAACACCTCGCCGAGCGGTACCAGCAGTTCTACACGATCGCCCTGGGTGACACGATCCTGGTCACCGGCATTGCCTACAGCATGGAACACGCGCAGGCGGAGAACGGCGTCGGTTTCGTGCTGGCCTTCGCCACCACCCTGCTGCTGTGGCGGATCTACGTGCACCGGTCCGGGGAACTGCTGCCGCTGGCCATGAAGATCTCGACGGCACCGAACCGTTTCGTCAACACCGCGCCGTACAGCCATCTGCTGATGGTCGCCGGGGTGGTCACCACGGCGGCCGGCTTCGAGCTGGTGCTGCACGCCCTGCCCGCGCGTACCCCGCCCGCCTGGGCGGCGATCATCCTGGGCGGTCCGGCGCTGTTCCTGATCGGCCGGGCCTTCTTCGAACGCGAGGTGTTCAACCGGGTCTCGCCGTCGCGGCCGGGCGGCGTGCTGGCCCTGGTGACCGCGGCACCGGCGGTGCTGTTCCTGCCGCCACTCACCGCGTCGCTCGCCGCCTTGCTGGTGCTCGCCGGAGTGGCGCTGGCCGACCTCCGCCGCAGCCGTGGCCGGCCACCCGAGGCGCCCTCGCCGCCGTAGGCCGGCCAGGGACTGCGACACAGGGCCGGCCTCCGTTAGCCGCTCGACGCGTCTGGGTACAAGGCCCACACCTTGCAACCCACCCCCGAATCGTGGAGGAAGCCATGCGCGGCACGTCGATATTCGGAGTCCTCGTGGTGATCTGGCTCGTCATCGGCGCCATCGCCGCCGGCCAGCGCGGCTACTACAGCGACGAGGAAGCCAACTGTGCCGAGGTCGGCACGATCCTGGTCACCATCGCCGCCGGTCCGCTGAACTACGTCGGCGCCAACCCGAAGGTCGACTGCGAGCTGCCCCAGCCCTCTCAGTGAGCCGTGACGCACGACGAGGGCCCGTGCCGGCTTCGGACACGGGCCCTCGTCGTACCGGGGCTGTTCAGCGGAAGCAGTGCGCCACCGGCACCTTGCTTCCCTCGCAGTTGGTCGGATTGTTCTCCACGACGACGCTGTCGTCATCGATCTTGACCTGGGCCCGCTCGGCCTGGATACCGCCGGCCTTGAGAGTGGACTGGTTGCCGATCACGCGGCTGCGGTAGAGCGAGGTCGAGCCCGCCGTCACGAACAGCCCGGCCCCCTGCGAACGCTTGCCGACCGCCGCGTTGCCCTTGACGTCGCTGCCCCGCACGAGCAGGTTCGACCTCTCGGAGTGGATGCCGCCGCCGTTGCCACGCGTGGTGTTCCCGCTGACCACGCTGTCGTCGAGCGGCAGCAGGCCCTGGAAGGTGGAGATACCGCCGCCCTTGACGCTGGCGAGGTTGTCGCGGACCGTCAACTGCCGCAGCACCAGCACCGCGTCGGAGTTGGCCAGACCACCGCCGATGTCGGCACTGTTCTGCGCCACGAGCGTGTCGAAGACCTTGGTGCGGGCGGAGAAGCTGGCCAGGCCACCGCCCTGCCCGGCGTTGTTCTGCACGAAGGTGGAGGAGTAGACGTCACCCGCGGCCCGGAAGTTGGCCAGGCCACCGCCGTAGCTGACCGCGCTGTTGTGCCGGAACTCGGTGCGGTGCATGGTCATGACACCGCCGTTGAGCAGGCCCCCGCCCTTGCCCTGGGTGCCGGCCGCCCGGTTGCCGATCAGTTTGCTGTCGCTGATCTGGAGGTTGCCGTCGTTGAAGATGGCACCGCCGCCGCCCTCGGCCGACAGCGAGGTGCTGCCGACGACGGTGACCCCTTCGACGACCGCCGTGGCACCGTGCACGATGTGGATGCTGCCGCCTTCCGCCGCCGAGCGACCGTTGCGCAGGGTGACGTCCCGCAGGGTCAGCTCGCCGCCGTCACGGACGGTGAAGAAGCGGAAGTCAGGCGTGTTGACCCCCCTGACGATCGTCGCGCCGGAGCCCTCGATGGTGATCCCGTGGTAGATCACGGGCAGGCCGGCCTTGTCGTCGGCGGGGTTGCGCGGCGGTGCCTCGGCGTCGCCGGGGTTCTCGGCGGCGTCGGCGGCCTCCCGCGCGTCGCGGATGCCGCCGTCGTACTCGTCGGGCTGCTGGAACGCGTGGGTCAAGGTGTAGGTGCACTTCTCCGCCAGCCGCAGCGTGGCACCGCCCTCGGCGTTCGCCCAGACCAGCGCCGCGATGAGCCGGGCGGAGTCGCAGGGCACCGGCACCACCTTGCCGTCCGGTGAGCGCCCCTGGTGGCCGGCCGACCGGTCGCCCGCGTCCCCCGGCCTGTTCGGGGACGCGCCGGGATCGTGCCGCCACTCGGGTCGCTGCCGGTCCTTCCCCCGGCGGTGCGGTGTCTCGTCGACTCCGGGTACGTCGTGCTGATACATCGCGGCGGGCTGGCCCGGGTTCGGTGCCGCCGGGTCACGGTCGGCGGCCGAGGCGGTGACGGCGGACAGGCCCGCCGCCCCAGCCACCAGGCTGCCCGCCACCAGGCCACCGGCCAGCAACCACCGGGACCGCCGACCGGGTCGGGTCGACCCAGGGCTCCCTTGGTACGTGGACATCAGCGTTCCTGCCTCTCGTGCATGCGGAAACACGGCCGCACCGAATCGGGCGCGGGGTGGCTGACATCGCCTCAGCCACCAGAGGCCACCGTACGGCGACACATAGCGCAAATCAGGCATAAGTGAATGAGTAAGCCATTCGGCTTCACATCCACCCGGGGCCGCCGTCACCGGACAGCGGGGCGGTTACTCACCCCCCGACGTGGATGCCAGGGCGACGCGCGGGATCGGGTTCGGACTTGCGCAGAATCTCCCGCACCACCGGCGGAGTGTCCCCCCGGCCGAGGATGAGATAGCGCAGCAGGTGCGCGATCGGGTTCCCCTCCGACCACTCGAAGTGAGCGTGCGGGCGTACCCCGGTGGCGTCCCGCAGCGCCAGCAGGATGGCCGCGATGGCGTTGGGCGCCGCCGGGCTGCTGGCCCGCAGCACCCGGTAGCCGCCCACGTCGACGCCGCACACCCGCAACACGTGACGGAACCCGGAGGGATCCACCACGTCGATCTCCAGGAAGAGCACGTCGGTCGCCCCGGGGACCGGGTTCAGGCCGCGCTGTGCGCGCTCCTTGATGGTGTACTCCTTGACCGCCCCACTGTGCCGCTTGTTGGCGATCACGTGCAGTCGACCGTCGTGGGCCACCGAATCGGCGATGAACCGCCGCGCCGTCTCGTCGAACTCGACCCGCTCCGCGCGCAGTTCGGTGGTCCGGGTCACCCGGGACACCAGCGACACGGCGATGATGCCGAGAATGAACAGCCCGGAGATGGCGATCCCGTCCGGTTTCGCGATCACGTTCTCGACCAGGGCGTACAGCAGCACCAGGGTGAGCACCATGAAGCCGGCGGCGACACCGCGTTGCCGGCGACCGGCGGCGGCGATGGCCACCGCCACCGCCGCCGAGACCATCATCGCCAGGATCCCGGTGGCGTACGCGCCCGCCTGCGCGTCGACGTCGGCGCGGAACACGATGGTCAGCACGATGCAGACGAGCGTGTAGACGATCACCACCGGGCGCACCGCACGCGCCCACTCCGGCGCCATGCCGTACGAGGGCAAGTAGCGCGGCACGATGTTGATCAGCCCGGCCATCGCCGACGCACCGGCGAACCAGAGGATCAGCACGCTGCTCACGTCGTACGCGGTACCGAAGGCCTCACCCACCTGCTCGTGCGCGAGATACGCCAACGCTCGCCCGTTGGCGGCGCCGCCCGGGGCGAACGCCTCAGGTGGGATGAGCACCGCGGTGACGAAGGTGGTCGAGAGCAGGTAGACCGACATGATCAACGCGGCGGCGGTGAGCAATCGCCGGGTGTTACGGATCCGGGCGGCCAGCCGGGCCTGGGCGTCCGGCCCCTCCCCCGCCACCAGCGGCATCATGCTGACCCCGGTCTCGAACCCGGACAGGCCCAGCACCAGCAACGGGAACGCCAGCGCCGCGGTCAGCGCCACCTGGCCCGGCCCACCGCCCGTGGTCAACGCCGCCGTCCAGTCCGCCAGCGGACGGGGATCACCTGCCAGTTCGACAAGCGAGACGCCCACGATCACCGCGTTCAGCCCGAGGAAGGCGGCCACCAGCGGGACGGCCACCGCCACCGCCTCCCGGAAGCCGAGCAGGAACACCGCGCCGAGGATCAGCAGCAGGACCACTGTCACCCCGACCGCGACGCCGGTGCCGCCGAACGACTCCGGCAGGTACGGGTTCTGCAGCACGTGCACGGTGGCGTCGGCCGAGGAGAGGGTGATCGTGATGATCCACGACGTGGCGACGAAACCGAGCAGCACCAGCACGAATATCTTGCCGCGCCAGAACGGCAGCAGCCGCTCCAGCATCGCCACCGAGCCCTGGCCGTGCGGGCTGTCCCGGGCCACCCGGCGGTACATCGGCAACATTCCGAACAGGGTCAGCGCCACGATCAACAAGGTCGCCACAGGCGACAGCGCACCGGCCGCCAGGGCGGCGATGCCGGGCAGGTAGGACAGGGTGGAGAAGTAGTCGACGCCGGTCAGGCACATCACCCGCCACCAGGCGTGCGCCCGGGTCTGTCCCTCGGCGGTCTCCGGTCCGACCGGCTGCACCCGGTGGACGAACAACCACCGCCGCAGCCGGCTCTCCGGGGCCACCGGCCCGGCCGGGACGGCCACCCGCTCGGGTACGGTGACCGCCCGTCCCGCCCGTTCCCCCCTGCGCGTCGGATCCCGCGCGGCCCGCAGCGCCGGCTCCGGTGCTCCGGTTGCCGGGCGGCGGCGTTCCCGGCCTCGTCGCGCTCTCGTCCCGTCCCCCATGCCCCCGCCTCACAGTTGTCGAACAGGCCGTAGGTGGTGATCCGGCCGGAACCACCGCATCGCGGCGTTCGGAGCCAGACCGAGGCCGTCGCCCGCCCGGGCCACGGTCAGCCGGTCCGGTGCACCGTCAGCCGCCGTCCGGTTCGGTAAGTGCCCGGGCCAGCCCGGCGGGGTCGGCCACGGTGACCGTCATCCCGGGATGGCGCGGCCATCGGCCGGGAAGCAGGGCGGGCACCGGTCGCACGAATCGGACACAGAGCCCGGCGGCCGTGGTGGTGCCGAAGGTGACACCGGTGTCGGCGCCGGACAGGTGTGGGCCGATCACCCGCCACCAGCGGTAGGGGCCGCCGCTCTGCACACCCGCGACGTTCTGCCGCTCGGTACGCAGCTGCCACGGCCCGAACCGGACCAGCAACTGGGCGGAGTCGACCCGCACCCAGGCGCTGCCGGGCCGGACACCGATCAACGCCAGCGGTCGGCGGAACCGTGGCTCGAAGCGGAACTCGAAATCCTGGGCGGTCATCCCCGGGCTCCCCGACCGGCGCGGTCTCCCGGGCGCGCGGGGCGGGGTGGGGAGGCGGGGCGCGGTCGCGGCCGGGCGGCAGGACGGCGCCGGGACACAGCGGTCATGGTCGCGGCGTACCCCGCAGGGGCCGGCCGACACCCCCCGGGCCGGCCGGCCCCTGTTTCCCCGTGGTCCCCGTGTCCCCCCGTGGTCCCCCCGTGGTCCCCCTGGTCCCCGTATGCCCTCCTGGCCACCTCCGGACGTTGCCGTCCGGTCGGGTCGGATGTCCCCGCGCCCCTCAGGTGGGCGGGGGCGCGGGGACCCCCCGTCCCGGCTACTGCAGAAACGCCCCGAGGGGCGACAGCAGCAACCGACCGAGCGCGGCGGC
The DNA here is from genome assembly GCF_040660295.1 of Micromonospora sp. NPDC049891. Lineage (NCBI taxonomy): Bacteria > Bacillati > Actinomycetota > Actinomycetes > Micromonosporales > Micromonosporaceae > Micromonospora > Micromonospora sp. NPDC049891. The sequence goes on along the minus strand of NZ_JBFAML010000011.1, from coordinate 30,194 downwards.
GGTGTCGTCGAGCCGCCTGCGCTCGCGCTCATGCTGGTGCGGGTCGTGCCGGCACCGCCAGACCCGCTGCGCGTTGCGCCAGGCGACATCGCGCGTGTAACCGATCAGTTCGCCCTGGTACCAGTCGTCGATGTCGCCGTTGAGCATGTCGATGAGCAGTTGCCACTGCTCCAGGTAGCCCCGGCGCAGGCCGGGGATCTTGTCGGCGAAGATCTTGTTGATCTCCAGGTAGTCACGGTGCTGGTCGCTGCCGTCGACCGGCTCGGACTCCAGGTGGTCGAACGTGGTGACCAACGCGAACGGCAGGTCGAAGTTGATGTGCGCGTTGACGCCGGCCGCCGCCGAGGGCAGCGGTCGGGCGTCCGGCCCGCGCATCCGCTCGAACAGGCACGCCCAGGCCCGGGGCGTACTCGGGCTGGAGTCGCTCCACATCCGCAACGCGTCGAAGTAGCGGGCCGCGAACTCGACGTCCAACCGGGACAGGAAGACCGGGTCGACGAATCGGTCGGCGTACAGCCCGTCCAACACGCTGGAGGTGATGGTGAGGTACAGCTTGTTGAAGTCGGCCAACGGGCAGCTGTCCAGCAGCGGAGGCAGCCGGACCAGCATGTCCTGAAGCTTGGTCAGATGGTCGACGACGGCGGGCACGTCGGTCGGGTGATCGGCCAGCAGGTCGACGATGTCCCGGTGCACCGGCCCCCACACCAGGTCATCACACCCACTCATGCCGACCCCCCGCACCGCCGCGTGCCGGCATGGCGCACCACAGCGCTGAACCTGATGATCCGCTCGCTGCGCTCGCTCATGTCCCCTCCAGGCTGCTCGCCGGCGTCGTCGTGCCCGTTGCGACGCCGGACCCAGCCTTTCAGGCGTCCGCTGCGCGGACATCAGTAGAACGACGTATCCGAAACCTACGCTCGACTACGCAGGAAGATGGCGCTCGCCTGGACCCGGGTACGTACCTGGAGCTTGTCGAAGATGTGCGAGACGTGGACGCCGATGGTCCGCTCGCTGATGAACAGCCGCTGGCCGATCTCCTTGTTGGTCAACCCCTCGGCCACGGCGGCCAGCACCTCACGCTCCCGGGCGGTGAGTGCGGCGAGTTCCTCGCCGCCCGACTCGTCCGGCGTGGCCGCGCCGACCGCGCCGCGTTCCTCAAGCGCGACCCGGGCCCGCCCGGCGAGTGTCCGGATCTCGTCGGTCAACGGCACCGCGCCCAGCGACTGCGCCATCTGGTAGGCGTGGCGCAGCAGCTTCCCGGCGGTGGCGGCCTTACGCCGGCTGGCCAGTAACGCCTCGGCCTGCCGCAGTCGCGAGTACGCCGCCGGGTACGGGTGGTTGCGGTGGTCCCACTCCGCCGCCGCCCGCGCCCACAGCTCCGGATCCGCTCCGTCGAGTCGGCTCACCTCGGCGGCGCACAACGCCAGGTACCCGTCGATCACGTAGCGCACCGGCCGGGCCGCCCGCTCGCTGCGCGCCGCCACCCGGTCGGCGATCCCGCGCAGCCGGCGTACCGCGTTGTCATCGACGGCGACGGTACGGCTGGCGTGGGCCTCCGCCTCGGCGCGCAGCCCGTGCCAGACCAGCACCGCGAGGATGACCAGGTCGTCCGAGCGGGTCTCGGTCAGACCCCGCTGCACGGCGTGCCGCGCGACGTCGTGCCGCCCCTGCCACATGGCCAGCCCGGCCCGCAGGGTGAGCAGCGGAATGACGTGCCGGGCGCCGCCGCCGGCCAGGATGGTCGCCACCGCGTCCAGATCCCGGTCGGCCGCCTCGACGTCGCCGTAGCCGACCGACAGCCGGCAGCGGGCCAGCAGCAACTCGACGGCGTCCGCGCCGGAGGGGCGGTGCCGCAGTGCCGAGGCGACCACCTTCTCCGCCTCGGCCCACTGCCCCACCCGGAACAGTCCGTTCGTGGCGATGGCCAGCAGCCGGGTCTCGTAGGAACGACCCAGCCCCAGCTCGGCGACCCGCTCGGCACCCCGGCGGGCGACCACCACCCCCTCCTCGAGGATGTTCAGCGGCCCGGTCAGCAACTCGGCCAGGTGCAGGTAGGCCAATGCGACGTCCTCCGGACGACCGGCCCGCTCGGCCGTGGCCAGCGCCCGCCGCAGCACCGCCAGGCCCGCGTCCGGATCCTGGCGGTACGCCTCGGAGAAGCCGAGCGCGGCACTTGCCAGCACCACCTCGGTGGTCGCCCCGTCCACCTGCTCGGCCAGGGCCAGCGCCTCCCGCGCCCGCTGGCCCGCCTCGGCGTACCGGCCGAGTTGCAGCAGCAACTCCGCCAGCCGCGCGGCGGCGGTGGCCCGCTGCCCGGGGGTGCAGTCGGCGACGGCGAGCGCCTGCTCGTACTCCACCTCGGCCAGCGCCGAACGGCCGGCGGCGGCCAGATAACGGGCCCGCCGGATGTGCAGCTCACAGGCCGGAAGGTCGGTGTCGGCGCTGGCCAGTTCCTCCAGCAGGGCCAGGGCGCGGGCGTACTCACCACAGTGGTGGGCCGCCTCGGCCGCCCGCCCGAGCAGCGTGGCCCGGTCGACACCGGGCAGCCCCTCGGCCGACTGCACCGCCACCGACCAGTGCCGATGCGCCTCGGCATAGCCGTACAGCCGCTCCGCCTCCTCGGCGGCGGCCACCGCCGCGGGCAGCGCCCGCTCCGGCTCACCGGCCAGCCGCCAGTGGTGGGCCAACCGGGCCTGGTGCAACTCGGCCGGTGCCGAGGTCAACGCCTCGGCGTAGCGGCGGTGCAACGCCGCCCGCTCGGCGGGAAGCAGCTCGTCCTCAAGCACCTCGGCGACGAGCCGGTGGCGTAGCCGGTAGCCGTCGTCGGAGCCGACAAGCAGCCGATGGGACACCGCCGCCCGGACCGCGTCGAGCAGCTCGTGCTCCGGGATCCCGACCACCCGGGCGAGCAGCCAGTGCTCCACCGGTTCGACTCCGGCGGCGACCGCGTGCACGGCCCGGTGGGCTGGCCGGGGCAGCGCGTCCACCCGGGCCAGGAAGACCTCGCGGAGGGTGTCGGAGAGCCCGTCGCGACCGTCGCGCAGCTCCCGGGAGAGTTCCTCGACCACGAACGGGTTGCCGCCGCTGCGCTGCCACAGTCGCTCCGCCGCCTCGGGCGTCAGCGGTCGACGCATCACGGCGGCGGCCAGCTCCTCGGTGCCGGCGCGATCCAGCGGGGCCAGATCGAGCACCCGCACCGAACGCAGCCGGCGCAGCTCGGTGAGCACCCGACGCAACGGATGCGCGCCCTGCAACGACTCCGACCGCACCGCCGCCAGCACCGACAGTTGCAGGTCACCGAGGCCGGCAAGGAGATAGAGCAGGAGTTGGCGGGTCGTCCGGTCGACCCACTGGAGGTCGTCCAGGACCAGCACCAGCGGGCGGCCACCGGCTATCACATTCAGCCCGCGGGACACCCGCTCCAGCAACGCGCCCGCGCCGTCCGGGCCGGCCCGGTCCTCGGCGAACACCCCGAGCAGGGCGCGGACCGACGCCGCGGCGGGCGGAGCGAGGTCGGCGTCGAGGCGGCGCAGCGCCTGGCGCAGCGGGTGCAGTGGCGAGGCGTCGCCGATGTCCAGACAGGACCCGGTGAGCACCAGCGCGCCCGCGTCGCCCAACCGGTCGCCGACCTCGCGCAGCAGCCGGGTCTTGCCCACGCCACTCTCACCGGTCAGGAACACCGCCGCCGTGTGTCCCGGCGTCACGTCGTCGAGCAGCGCGGAGCGTACCGTCGCCACCAGGGCGTCCCGACCCACGAGCGGTGTGGTGTCCACGTCGCTGGCCATGGCTCGCAGCCTAGTCACAGGTTCCGTCCGCGTTCTACAGGTGCCTCGCGTCAGTCCTACTCATCGCGTCGACATTGCGACCAAAGGTTGCGTCCGGCCGACATACGTCGTTCTGCCGATCCGCCGTCAGACCAGCGGTGACAGGCTCCGGACATCGTCGGCACGCACGGGGGGAGAGGCAGGTGCGATCTCCATGCCCAGTTCTGTTGTCGCTGGTCCGGTAGCCGTCGGGCGGGTGCGTTGGCCCGTGGCGGAGGAACGGCGGACCGTCACGGTCCTCTTCGTCGACATCGTCGGGTCGACCCGGTTGGTGGACCGGCTCGACCCGGAGGACGTCCGCGCCCTGCAACGGGCCTACTTCGGCACCGTCGCCCGGGTGCTGCGACGGTGGAACGGCGCGGTGGAGAAGTACGTCGGCGACGCCGTGATGGCGCTGTTCGGCGCGCGCCGCGCTGACGGGTGGGACGCGTACCGGGCGGTGCGCGCCGGGCTGGAGATCCAGCGGGCGCTGGACCGCCGGCCGCTGGCCCCGGCACCGGGGCTGCGGGTCCGGGTCGGCGTCGCCACCGGTGAGGCCGTGGTCGACCTCGCGGTCCGCCACGACGGCGGGCACGGTGTGGCCAGCGGCGCGGTCATCACCCTGGCCGCCCGGCTTCAGGAGCACGCCCCGCCCGGCGGGGTGGCGCTCTGCCCGGCCACCCACCGGGCCGTCGTCGGGCTGATCGCGCAGCGCCCGGTCCCCGCGGTGCCGGTGACCGGCAAGGCACTGCCGGTCGACGTCTGGCACGCCACCGGCACAGAGCGACTCCGACCACCGCGGCACGACGGCCCCCTGCTCGGTCGCCGACGGGAGTTGGCCGTCGCCCGGGAGCACCTCGCCGAGGCGGTACGCGGGCGCGGCGAACGCCGGGTGCTGCTCCTCGGTCCGCCCGGCAGCGGGCGCAGCCGTCTGCTGCGGGAACTGGTCCGGACCACGCCCACCCTGGACGGGGTTCCGGTGCGTTGGTGCCCGGCGGCCTGCCCGCCCTACCCGGAGGGGCCACTGGAGCCCGCCGCGGACCTGGTCCGCGCAGTGGCCCGGGCGCGCGCCAGCGACGACCCCGAGACGGTGCGCCGCCGGCTCGCCGCCACCCTGACCGGTCTGGTGCCGACCGACCGGCTGACGCCCGCCCTGGACACAGTGGACGACCTGCTCGGGGTGGCCGCCGAACCGGTTCAGGCCCGCGCGGTGACCTTTTGGTGCGAGGTGCTGCTGAGCCTGGCGCGGCGGCAACCGGTGGTGGTCACCGTCGACGACCTCGACCGTGCCGCACCAGCGCTACGTCGCCAGCTGGCCGCCCTCGTCGATCTGGCCGACGAGCGTGGCCTGCCGCTGGTGCTGGTCGCGACCGGCGGCCAGGAGCTGGACGTGCCCGGTCCACGGGTGGCCCGGCTGCGCCTGTCACCGCTCGACTCGATCACCACCGGCCGGCTGCTGCGCCGGTTGCTGCGCCGGTCCGGCCGACCGACCGGGTTGGCGGCCCGGTTGATCCCCCTGACCGGTGGCAATCCCGGGCGGGCGGTCGCCTACGTACGCACCCTCACCGAGGTCGACCCCGGACAGCTGCCCGTGCCGGAGTCCGTCCGGCGGATCGTCGAGGCCCGGCTGGACCGTCTCGACGGCGCTGCGCGCGCGGTCCTGATGGCCGCCGCGCTCGCGCCGGGCCGCACCGTGGCGGAGCTGGCCGATGTCCTTGACTGGCCGCGGGCCCGGGCGGCGGCGGAGCTGGACACCCTGACCGGCGACGGCCTGCTGGTCCCCCTGCCGGCCGGCGGTTACGACGTCGCCGATCCGGTGGTGGGGCAGGTCGCCTGTGCCCGGCTGCCCCGAGCGGTGCGAGCCGTCCTCAGCCGGCGGGTCGACCGCGCCACCTCGGCGGCCGAGGCGTCCCCGAACCGGGTGGTGCCGGCGCGGCGGTCCTGCGCCGGAGCACCCCGGTCGACCGCCGGATCAACGGTTGTCCAGGAAGGCCAGGACCCGGTCCCAGGTCAGCTCGGCAGCGACCGGGTCGTGGTCGGCAACTGTCGGGTCGGTGAAGAGGTGCCCCGCCCCGGGATACCGGTGCACCACGAGATCCGCGCCGGCCGCGGTCATCTCCCGCTGCCACGTGTCGACCTCGTCGGGCGGGTCGTAGGCGTCCGGATCGGCCAGGTGCAGGTGAACCCGGAGGCCGGGACGGACGGCCGCCGGGGAGCCGCCGGTGCCGTGCAGCAGCAGCAGACCGGCGGTGTCGGGCCGTTCGGCCAGCAGCGCACCAGCCACCCCGGCGCCCATCGAGAACCCGGCGAGCACGGTGTCGGGTGGCAGCCCGTCGAGTGCCGCGCGGGCCCGGTCGAGAACCGTCTGCTCACCGACCCGCGCCAGCAGGGCGAAACCCTCCGCCACGGAGTCGACGGCGGGCACGCCGTACAGGTCGGGCGAGTGCACCCGGTGGCCGGCGGCGCGCAGCCGGTCGGCGGCCGCCAGTACCGCCGGCCGCAGCCCGTACACGGAGTGGAAGAGCACGACGTGTCCCATCGGGACATCCTGCCCGACGCTCGCGCCGACCACGGATCGGCGCGCACGGGATCCGTCCCGGGCGGCCGGACCGACCGCGCCCGTCGACATCCGAGGCGTAGGCCGCCGACGCGGGCCGGCTGGATCAGCGGTGCCAGGTCCCGGGTCAGCGTCCCTGGCCGGCTGTTGGTGCGCCGTCCCGCTCCCCCGGTCCGCCGTCGGGCGCAGGCATCGGGCGCAGGGTCCGGCTCTGTCCGCGGAACTCCGCGACCACCTCCCCGTCCTCCCGGCTCACGGTGACGTCGTAGATGCCGCTGCGGCCGTACCGGGTGCGTTCGCTGGCCCGAGCGACGAGCAGGTCGCCCTGCCGGGCCGGGCGGACGAAGGTGATGTCTGCTCCGGCGGCGACGGTGGCCGGACCGTGGCTGTTGCAGGCCAGCGCGAACGCGGTGTCGGCAAGCAGGAACACGAACCCGCCGTGCGCGATGCGGTGGCCGTTGACCATGCCGTCGGTGATCCGCATCCGGGCCACTGCGCTGCCGTCGGCGGCGCTCACCAGCTCGATGCCGAGCCGATTGGAGGCCACGTCGGCGTCGAACATCTCGTGCGCGGCGGTGCGCTGGGGGTCCACCTTGCTTCCAGTCCGTTCCGGCCGGGCACCTCGCCCTCGCCACGGACATCATGGCACCGCCGGTCTGCGGGCGTAGGCGCAGGTTCGTCACGGGTGAGCCGGCGGGTGCCGGTCGAGGCGCAACCGGGTCGGACCGGCTGCCCGGTCCGACCCGATCCGATCATCGCTTCGCCATTCTCTCGTAGTTGCAAAAGGTTGGCAACAAGGCTGGACACGCGGGCGGCACAGTAACTAGCGTGCTCGTCATGAGTCCTTACATCAGCAATGTCTCCGCCTGGCAGGAGAGTTGGGACCGCCAGCAGGAGGCGTACCTGCCGGACCGCGAGCACCGGTTCGCCGCCATGCTCGACGCGGTCGACGCCGTCCGCGAGACCACCCCGCCTCGGCTGCTCGACCTGGCCGGCGGCACCGGCACCATCTCACTGCGTGCCCTGCGGCGGTTCCCCGACGCCGAGGTCACCCTGGTCGACCTCGACCCCGCACTGCTCGCCCTCGCCACCGCCTCCCTCGACGACCGGGCCACGATCGTTCCCGCCGACCTGAGCCGGCCGGACTGGGTCGCGGCCCTGCCACACCGGCGCTACGACGCCGTGCTCACCGCCACCGCGCTGCACTGGCTGCCCGCGGACCGGCTGGCCACCCTCTACGCGGAGATCCGCGAGGTGCTCCGGCCGGGCGGTCTGTTCGTCAACGCCGACCACATGCCCGACGACGGCCTGCCCGAGTTGACCAAGCGGCTGCTCGCCCGCGCCGGGGAACACCGGGCGGCCAGGTACGCCGCCGGTGCCGTCCTGTCCTGGTCGCAGTGGTGGCAACAGGCCGAGCAGGACCCGACACTGGCTCCGCTGGTGCGGCAACGTCACGCCATCTACCCGTCGGGACACAGCCCGGAATGGAACCCTCCGGCCTCCTGGCACCTCACCGCCCTCAACGACGCCGGATTCACCGAGGTCGGCACCCTCTGGCGCGGCGCCGCCGACGCCGCAGTCGTCGCCGTCCACTGACCCCAGCCCTCGCGATCATGCAGTTGTGGTCGTTGATTCGTCCACTAATGCCTGGCCTGTCCAGTGCCAGAACTGCATGATCGCCGAGGCCGGGGGCGGCGAGCGGGGGCTAGGGTGCGGTGGTGGTTCAGCTTGAACATCTCGCCGGGCGGGTGTGGCTCTGCCCGGGTGATCCCGATCCGGAGTGGGTGCAGGCCGGCGTCGCGGTGATCGCCGACGAGCGGGGCAGCGTGCTGGTGGACGCGGGGCAGAGCCCGTCGCACGCCCGCGAGATCCAGGCCGCGTTGCGCGCCGCCGGTCTACCGGCGCCCCGCTGGCTGGTCTACACCCACCACCACTGGGACCACGTCTGGGGCGCCTGCGCGTGGCCGGACGTGGAGATAGTCGGGCACGTCAGCGGCGCGGACCTGCTACGCGCCGAGGCGACCCGGCCGTGGAGCGTCCGGTACCTACGCGAGGAGATTCGGCGCAACCGCCGGCTCGGGCCGAGCTTCCGGGCCCGCGCGCTCGCCGTCGACTCCTGGGACGAGCTGCGGGTGCTGCCGCCCACCCGCGTCTTCACCGACGAGGTGGAGCTGCCCACCGGCGTGCTGGTGCGCCATGTCGGCGGTCGGCACGCCCCGGACTCGACAGTCGTGGTGGTACCCGATTCGGGGGTCATGCTGCTCGGTGACAGCTGGTACCCGCCGCCGGCGCACCTGCGCACGCCTACCGACGAACCGGATCTCGCGCTGGTCGGCCGACTGCTCGACGACGACATCGGCTGGTACGTCTCCAGCCACAGCCCGCCGCTGACCCTCGACGAGGCCCGGGCGTCGATCGCCCGCTGAGCGGGACGACCCGGGCCGGCTCAGCGGACGCGGCGTTCCGGATGGGCCCGGTTCCAGGCCCGCATCCGATCCGGGTACCCGACCTTCGTGGCCTCGTAGAGCGGGATGGCGTGCTTGCGGGCCAGGGCGCCGGCGGCGCGCGGCGTGCCGGTGCGGCGGCGGATCCACTCGCCGTCGTGGGCGATGGCCATCACCGTGGTGTCGGTGGCTGTGGTTTCCGGTTCCAGGTAGAACTCCACCCCCTGCCGGCTGGTGGCGAACTGCTCCAGCGCGGCGAGGTCCTCGGGGGTGCCCTCGCGGTCGAGTTTCGTCGGGGTGCCCTGCGCGGCTCGTGACCGCCGGCTGAACCAGCCCATGCCCGGCTCCTCTCCTCGGCGTGACTCCCAGTGCAGCACCGTCACCTGGCAGATCCCTGTGAGCCGGGTGAGAATCCCCCGGCACGGTATGCTGCCGCGATGATCCACTTGGCGGTACGGGAGAACGCCGCCTGGTGCGACCTCGTCTGCGGCACGCACGGCCGGCCCGGCGTACGGGACGCCGATGCCTGGTCGGTACCGCGCCGCTCGCCGCCGTTCCACCCGGATGCGGTGACCCTGCGGCCCGGCCTCGGTGCGGACCTGCTGCGGCGGATCGACGCCGGGCCGGGGGCGTCGGTCAAGGACAGCTACGCCGACCTGGACCTCGCCGGGCACGGCTTCGACGTGCTGTTCGAGGCGCAGTGGCTGCACCGCCCGCCCGGCGGTCCGGCCGGTCACGAGACCCTGGTGCCGGTCACCACGGTCGGCGACCTGACCGCGTGGGCGCACGCCCACGGTGGCGGTTCGATCTTCCGTCCCGGCCTGCTCGCCGACCCCCGGGTGCGGATCCTCGGCCTGGCGGACGGCCACGGCGGCTGGTCCGGCGGAGCGGTGCTGCACGACGACGGTGAGGTGGTGGGCGTCAGCAACGTCTTCGCCCGCGACACCGCACCGGAGCGGGTGTGGGCCGGGGTGTGCACGGCCGGCGCGGGTCGGCATCTCGTCGGCTACGAGCAGGATGCCGACCTCGCGCCAGCACGACGCCACGGATTCCGGACCATCGGCCCGCTACGCGTCTGGCTCCGCTGAGCCCACCCGCGCCGGCGCCCCCGTGCCGCCGGCGGCGGGCGGGCGGGCCGCGGGGACCAGCAGGAGAGTCGGCAGCAGCAGCAGCGGTACGACCAGCAGCGCCCGCAGCGTGCCCACCTGGTCGCCGAGCAGGCCCAGCAGCGGCGGCCCGGCCAGGAACGCCGTGTAGCCGATCACCGCGACCACGCTGACCCGTACGTGCGCGTGCTCCTCCTCGTCGGCGGCGGCGCTCATCCCCACCGGGAAGCCGAGTGAGGCACCGATCCCCCACAGCGCGACGCCGACCACCGCGACCGGACCGGAGCCGGCGAGCACTGCCAGGCCAGCGCCGACGACGGCGAGCAGGATGGTCGTGGTCAGCACCGGTCCCCGCCCCCAGCGGTCCAGGGCCACCGTGCCGACGGTACGGCCCAGCGTCATGCCCACCACGAAGACGCCGAAGACCGCCGCGCCGGCCGCCTCACTGAAGCCGTACCCGTCGATGAAGGCCACCGCGAGCCAGTCGTTGGCGCTGCCCTCGGCGAAAGCCGCCGCCAGCACCAGCAGGCCGATAAGCAGGGTGCGGGGCTCCCGCCAGGCGGCCAGCAGCCGACTGCGACGCCCGGCCGGGGTGCCGGCCGCCGCCGGCTCGGCCGGCAGGAACGCGCGCGCCCCGAGCAGTGTGCCGCCGAGCACCACCGCGGCCAGCACAGCGAGGTGCGCGGCAACCGGGACACCCAGTCGGGCGGCTCCCGCGCCGAGGCCGGCGCCGGCCACCGAGCCGAGGCTCCAGGCGGCGTGGAAGCGCGGCATCACGGTCCATCCGAGCCGCCGTTCGACCGCCGCACCCTCGATGTTCATCGCGACGTCGCAACTGCCGGAGCCGTAGCCGAGCGCGAACAGACCCAGCGCCACCCCGGGTAGCCAGGCGGCGACGCCGGCCGAGACCCCGGCGATGGTCAGCCCGAGCGCGACGAGCAGGGTGGACAGCGCCACCGCCCGGGCCGCGCCCAGGCGTTGGGTGACCAGGCCGGCGGTGGGCATGGCGAGGATCGCCCCGAGCGACATGGCGAGCAGGAGCAGGCCGAGACGACCCGGGGTGAGGCCGAGTCCGTCGCGGATCGCCGGCACCCTGGCGAACCAGGTGGCGACGGCCAGTCCGTTGAGCGCGAACACGACAGCCACACCGTTGCGGGCGGCCAGTACGGCTCGGGACGGGCCGGGACTGGCCGGCGGTGTGACAGGGGTGGTGACGGCGGGGTCCACGTACGTTCCGGTCCTCTCCTCAGGTGCTACGACGATCACACACCTGGGAGCGCTACCACCACAATCCACGTCCGGTCCTTACCAGCGGCCGTCGCGGGCGGCATGATGCTGATGGGGCCCCACGCGGGCGACACGGACAACGGGGAGAACGTTCATGACGACGGCAGCACGCCGCGCAGCCACCCTGGACGACGTGGCCCGGGCCGCCGGGGTGTCCCGCTCGACGGCGTCGCGGGTCCTCGCGGGCAACGGCTTCGCGTCACCGACCGCTCGCGAGCGGGTACGCACCGCCGTGAGCCTGCTCGGCTACGTGCCGAATGCGGCGGCCCGGGCTCTGGTGCACGGTTCCGGCGTACGGCTGCTGGTGGCGGTGGCGGGCACCGGCCCGGCCGTCCTCGACGACCCCTACGTCGACCAGGCGGTCGGCGCGGTGGCCCGGGCCTGCGCGCCGCACGGTCTGGGCGTCGCGGTGCAGTGGGTGCCGTTGGGCGCACCGGAACGCCTGACCCGGTTGACCGACGACCGGGGCGTGGCGGGCCTGGTGCTGCTCAACACGACCACCGCCCTGCTGGATCTGGTGCCCCGGCGGCTGAGCGGCCGGACCGTGTCGATCGGGATCGGTTCGGCCACGGTGCCGTCGGTGGACATCGACAACGGTGGCGGCACCTCGGCGATCGTCCGTCATCTGTACGAAGCTGGGCGTCGACGGATCGCCATGGTGACCGGTCCCCGCTGGCTGGCCTGCGCGAACCGCTCGGTGCGGGCGTACCGGAGGCTGCTGCACGACGCCGGCCTGCCGGCTCGGGAGGTGGTCGGTGACTTCAGCGCGGCCCGCGGCCACGCCGCCGCCCGGGAGGTGCTGCGACGCTGGCCGGACACCGACGCGATCGTCGGGATCAGTGACGCGACCGCTTTGGGGGTGATCGGCCGGCTGCGGGCCGACGGCGTCCGGGTGCCCGAGGATGTCGCGGTGACCGGATTCGACGACATCCCGCTCGCCGCGACGGTGGCGCTGACCACGGCCAGCCACCCGGTACGGCAGATCATCAACACGGCCGCGACGATGGTGCTGGAGGAACGCGCCGCGCCGGCGACGACCGTCTTCCCGTCGACGCTGGTGCTGCGCGAGAGCGCCTGAGTCCTACCCGGTCGCCGCTCGGTCGACGAGGGCACGCAGCAGATCCCGTACCGCGTCGGTGAGGTCTGCGCGGCTGGCCGGGGTGCCGGGTGGCGGTGCGCTGAGCGCGCCGGCCCCGACGAGCCGGTCGAACAGCAGGCCGTCGACGAAGGCGACGAACCGGTGCCCCCGACGGCGGGGATCCGGGGCACCGGCGCGGGCGAGCAGATCCTCGGCCTGCGCACGGAGCACCGCGCCGTGTTCCAGGATCCCGCGCAGCTGCGGTCGGTGCACCGCTTCCAGCAGGCACGCGTACCGGGCCAGGGTGCGCGCCCGGGCGGTGGAGAGCCAGTGGTCGAGCACCCCGGCGATACCGGCGGCGAGCCGGTCGAGGTCGGCCGGTGACAACGACGGCCCCGGCGGGACCGATGGCGTCCCGCTCGGTAGCTCGTGCCCGGTGAGGTCGGCGCGGTCCAGGTCCGCGAGGCGCTGCACCACCGCCTCGATCAGCGCCTGCCGGGTGCGCAGGTACGCCGATGTGGTTCCCGCGGGCATGCCGGCCCGGGCGTCCACCGCCCGGTGGGTGAGACCCCGCATGCCGCTCTCCGCGATCAGCGCGATGGCGGCGTCGGCCAGTACGGCAATCCGTTTCGCCCGCGCACTCAACCGGCTCCCCCACTCTCTTGTTCTACGGATGTAGTATGCACTTCTACAGGAGTAGAAGGGTGGTTTCCGTGGCGGAGAGGCGAGCGGTCGTGGCCGGGGCGGGCATCGGCGGGCTGGCCGCCGCCCTCGCACTGCACCGACGGGGCTGGCGGGTCACCGTGCTGGAGCGGGCCCCCGAGCCGCGTGAGGTCGGCGCGGGCATCACCCTGATGGCGAACGCCGTCCGCGGGTTGGACGCCCTCGGCCTCGGCGGCGAGGTGCGCCGGCTGGGGTGCGACGGCGCCACCGGCGGGCTCCGTAGCTGGGACGGGCGCTGGCTGTCCCGGGTGGACGCGGCCGAGTTGGAGCGCGTGCTCGGCACCACGGCCCTCGGCGTGCACCGGGGTGCCCTGCACCGGGTGTTACGCGAGGCGTTGCCGGACGAGGTGCTGTGGACCGGCTGCACGGTGCGCGACGCCGATCCGGCAAGCGGCACCGTGCGCTACGAGCGCGACGGTGAGCCGACCGAGGTACGTGCCGATCTGGTGGTCGGCGCCGACGGGCTGCGCAGCGCGTTGCGTACCCGACTCTGGCCGGACACCCCGCCACCGGCGTACGCCGGCTCCACCGCCTGGCGCGCCGCGATCGCCTTCGACGAGCCGGTCCCCGCGGCGGTCAGTTGGGGGCCCGGCAGCGAGTTCGGCACCGTCCCACTCGGCGACGGGCAGGTCTACTGGTACGCCGCGATCACCGCCCCGCCCGGCGGGCACGCCGCCGACGAGCTGGCCGACGTACGCGAACGCTTCGGCCACTGGCACGATCCGGTACCGGCACTGCTCGCAACCACCCGGCCCGACGAGGTGCTGCGCAACGACCTGTACCACCTGGCCACACCGCTGCCCGGCTACGTGCGCGGCCGGGTGGCCCTGCTCGGTGACGCGGCGCACGCCATGACCCCCCATCTGGGGCAGGGCGCCTGTCAGGCGATCGAGGACGCGGTCACCCTGGGCGCGGTGGCCGGTCCGACGGTCGACGTGCCGGCGGCACTTGACGCGTACGACCGGCTGCGCCGGCCCCGCAGCCAGGCCATCGCCCGCGCGGCCTCCCGCACCGCCCGGTTCGGGCAGGAACTGCGACACCCGGCGGCCATCGCGGTTCGCAACACGATGCTGCGCCTGACACCGAGCCGGACGGCGCTACGGGGCATGGCCCGCCACGCCGACTGGCATCCGCCTCGACCCGCCTGACCGAACCCGACGCCACCCGAATCGGTGCCGAGGGCCGCACCGGGCACGGCTCCCGGGCCGTTCAGTCGGTCGCGGCCAGTGCGGTGAGCCGGGCGTACTCCGGCGAGCCCAGGAAACGGGCCAGCACCTCCCGGGTACCCGGGGTGTACGGGCGTTCGTCGAGGATCTCGGCGGCGGGCAGGAAGACCAGGGCGGCTCCCTCGCCGAGCACCACGTCCCGCTGTCCCGCCCGGGTCGCCGCACAGAAGTAGTGCTTGACGCGTCCGTGCTCGGGGACTTCCTGACGGGCGAAGGCCAGCAGCGTGCCGGCCGTCGGCCGCAGCCCTGTCTCCTCGTTCAGCTCACGCAGCGCGGTCTGCTCGGGGGTCTCCCCCGGCTCCGCGTGCCCACCCGGCAGTCCCCAGACGTCCGGGTGATACCGGGCATGGGAGTCGCGCAGCTGCATCAGTAGCCGCCCGTGCCGGTCCACCAACAGCACGCAGGAAACGGACACCATGACGGCAGCCTATCCACGGCCACCCCGCCCGGCCGACCACGAATTGCGACCAACCTTTCAGAATATCGATTTTCCCGGTTCGCGACCTCGGCCGAATGTGACGGGGTCCCGGTAAGATCGGCGACTTGCATGTGACTGATCGCTGACTGATGACTCGGACGGGGAGAGCACACACTGAGCCCATGAATTCGGGGCTCTGGCGCGTCAGGACACTCCGTGGCGCGGCGTGTCTCGTGCTGGTGGCGGCCCTTTCCGGCTGCATGCAACTCAATGCCGGGCTGACCGTCAACGCCGACGACACGGTGAGCGGCCAACTTCTCCTCACCGCCGAGCGGAACGTCCTGACCTTGAACAACAGGCCGGTCGAGGCGGGCTTCGCCGAGCTCCGGCAGAACATACCAGCGCTACCCGCCGGCCCCGAGACCCGGTACGAGGACGCCACCCACTTCGGTTCCCTGATCAACTACCGAAACGTGCCGCTGAACCAATTCGACAGCGAAAGTCTGAGCATCGTCCGCGCCGACGACCGGTACGTGTTCACCCTTCCGCTGGACCCGAAGAAGTACGGCGGAAAAGTGGCCGAACAGGACCCGAAGAATCAAGAACGATTCATGTTGTTGATGTCGTTCGAGATCGCCGTGACCTTCCCCGGCCGCGTCCTGGACGCCAGCACCGGCGGTCAGGTCAACGACCGGACGGTCACCTGGCGGGTCAAGCCCAACGAACAGAAGCCCGCCGAACTGCGCGCCGTGGCCGAGGCGCCGCCCCGACCGTCCACCGCGGCCGGAGCGGACTCCGGCGGCGGGTTCCCCTGGCTGCTGGTCGTCGCCGGCACGGTGGCACTGCTGCTCGTCGCGGTGCTGGTGACGTTCCTGCTCCGCCGCTCCCGTACCGGCGGCGCACCGCCCGAGAGTGCCACACCCCCGGCCGGCGGACCCACACCGGTGACGCCGGCCACCACGCATACCGGCCCGCCGGACGCCGGCTGACCGCCGGCATGTCGCCCGCGCGTGGGCGGCATCTCACCCACACTCCACCCCGCAGTACGCAACACCGAAGGGGGATCGGCGATGAACGATCTCTTCACCTGGGCGGCCCTGGGCAGTCTCACCGGCGCCAGCGCCGCGACGCTGCTCACCACAAACGTCATCGGCGGACTGATCGGCCCGAGCGCCGACAAGGCCCGCAAGTGGATCGCGCTGGGCATCGCGCTCGCGCTGTCGTACCTCACCGCGGCCTTCGCCACCGAGGTGGGCGCCGAAAAGTGGATCATCGCGTTCTTCAACGGCCTGGTCATCTTCTCCGCCGCGCTGGGCATCAACCAGCTGCCCCCCGGCAACCGCCAGGCGACGCCGATCCAGCTCGCTCAGGGCAACGAGCCCCGATTCGTCCGCTCCTGGGCCTGAGAGGAGCCGGCCATGGTCTTCGGAATCCTCAGCGCCGCCGTTCACGTCGCTGCGGGCGCAGTGCTCGGCCAACTCGTCGGCGGCGGCGTCGGGCTGCTCGTCGGCGCGGGCATCGGCCTGCTCGTCGGCGCGGTCTTCGGCTGGGCCGTCGCCGCGGCGGAGGTCTACGCGGTCAGCCCACGCGGTGTGTTCCTCTTCGTCGTCGATCACACCTGGAGCCTGCTGAACACTCTCGTCGGCGGGATCTACCTGGCCCTGCACCTGGTGTTCGGCCACTCGCTGGACCGGGCCACCTCGCGGCACAGCTGCCGGGTGAACGTGGTCGAGGGGGTCTCCCCCCGCTACGCCACGACGCTCGGCACGGTCTGCGCCGGCTCCGGTCCCGGCATCCAGCGCCACGAGGACGTGCACATCTTCCAGGCCCGGCTGCTCGGCCCGCTGTACATCCCGCTGGTCGTGGCCAACTACGTGCTGTTCACCATCGCGCCGGTCTGGCTGCTGTACCACGACCACACGGGCGCGCCGATCAACCGCTTCACCCGGTACTTCGAGATCGGCGTCTACCCGCACGTGTGGAACGAGGCCATCGCGTACCGGATCCAGGGGACGCCGCCGCGATGACCGACGACGGTCCGATCTCCACCGCCACCGCCGAGTTGGCGGCGTGGCTGGCCGGGGCGGCGGGTGACGTCGTCCCGGTCGGCCCGCCCCGGCCCGACGCCGACCCGAGCCGGTTGACCCTGTGGCCGCTGGACATCCGGCCGGCCCGGCAGACCCGGGGCAGTGGCGGCCCTGAGCCGTACCGGCTCACGGTGCGCTACCTGCTGGCCGCCGGCGGACCGGAGGCCCTGACCGCGCTGGACCGGGTGCTCGTCGCGGCCACCGGCACGGGCGGGCGCACGCTGGTGCTGGAAGCCGGCGACCCGGCCCTGTGGGCGGCCTTCGCGGCACCGCCCCGGCCGGCGTTGCTCATCGACGTGCCGATCCAGGTCACCCATCCGACCCAGCCGGCCGCACCGGTGCTACGACCGCTGCGGCTGCGGCAGTTGGAGATGCTGACCTTCGACGGACGCGTGGTCGGCCCGGCCGAGCAGCCGCTCGCCGAGATGCGGGTCGAGGTCGTCGGCCAGCCGTACGCGACGCGGACCGATCCGGCGGGCCGCTTCCGGGTCGTCGGCGTACCCCACGATCCGGACCATCCGGCACCGGTCCGCCTCCGACTCACCGGCCGGGGACAGGTGCTCACCGCCGAGGTCGACCCGACCGAAGCCGACATCGTCATCGTCTGCGCGCCGCCGACCCACTGATCCGCCGAACCGACAAGCACGGGAGGACCAATGCCCACCTACTTCTCGCCCGGCATCTACGTCGAGGAGGTGCCAAGTGGTGCCCGGCCGATCGGACCGGTCGGCACCAGCACGGCGGCTTTCGTCGGCGTCGCGCCCGACCGTAACGCCCATCTCGGCGAGGCCCTGGCGGTGAACAACTGGACCGACTTCCTCCGGCTCTACGCCGACGGTGACCAGTTGGAGAGCACACCGCTGGCCCGGGCCGTCTTCGGTTTCCTGGACAACGGTGGTACCCGCTGCTGGGTGGTGAACGTCGGCGAGGGCGGCGCCGTCTCCGGCACCGGCCGCAAGCGCGCCGGTCTGGACCTGCTGGAGGCGGTCGACGAGATCTCCATCCTGGCCGCTCCCGGCTTCCACGACCCGGTCTCCCACGAGGCGCTGCTGAGCTTGGCCGAGCGCACCCGCACCATGGTCGCCATCTGCGACCCGGCACCCGACATCGACGACATCTCCACCCTCACCCGGGTCGCCACGCCCGGTTCGGGCCGGCCGGCGAAGCCGAGCGACACCACCGAGGCGGAAACCGCCGGTGGCGGCAGCGGCGGGGGCGGCAGCGGCGGCGGGGGTAGCGGTCCGGTGTCGCACCGACCCCGACAGTCGGACTTCGGCGCCCTCTACTACCCGTGGCTGCGGGTCCGCGACCCGCTCAGTGGCGACCTGGTGCTCACCCCGCCGAGCGGGCACGTCGCTGGCATCTGGGCCCGCACCGACGCCCTGCGCGGAGTGCACAAGGCACCTGCCAACGAGCCGGTTCGGGGAGCGGTCGACCTGGGTCACCTGGTCACCCGGGCCGAGCACGACGTGCTCAACCCCAAGGGCGTCAACGTCATCAGGTACTTCCCCGGCGAGGGCATCCGGGTCTGGGGCGCCCGTACCCTCGCCGCCGAGGCAAGCGAGTGGCGATACCTCAACGTCCGGCGGCTCTCCATCGCCATCGAGCAGGCCATCGCCAACGGCACCCGGTGGATGGTCTTCGAGCCGAACGACTACACGCTGTGGCGATCCATCCGGCGGGACATCGGTGCCTTCCTCACCCGGGTGTGGCGCGACGGTGCGCTGCTGGGACGTACTCCCGAGGAGGCGTTCTTCGTCAAGTGCGACGAGGAGACCAACCCGGCCGACGTCCGCGACGCCGGCATGGTGGTCGCCCACATCGGCATCGCCGTGGTCAAGCCCGCGGAGTTCGTGGTGTTCAAGCTGAGCCAGTGGGCCGGCGGCACCGAGACCGAGACGATTGGAGGCTGACATGCCGACCACGGCCACTCCACAGCCGGGCACCCCGGTCGACCCGTACCGCGCCTACAACTTCAAGCTCCTGGTCAACGGGGTGACGAACGGCCACTTCACCGAGGTCAGCGGCCTGGAGGTGAACATCCCGGCGGTGCCGTACCGGGAGCAGGGCAACGACCGGATCCGGATGGTCCCGGGCCAGGTGGAGTACGGACCGGTCACCCTGCACTTCGGCCTCACCGCGTCGCGGGAGCTGTGGGACTGGGTGCACGCGGTCGCCCGGGGCACGGTCAGCCGCCGCAACGTCTCGGTGGTACTGCTCGACGCCGCCGGCACGGCGGAAGTGCTGCGCTGGAACCTGATCAACGCATGGCCCACCAACTGGCGCGGCGCCCACCTGAACACGCTCGGTCAGGAGATCGCCATCGCGGCACTGACGCTGCGCTACGAGAGCCTGGAACTGGAGGCCGGTGGTGCCGCGCCGACGCCCGCGTAACTGGCTGGCCGATCGCCTCCGGTCCGCGGCGGCTGCCGTGGACCGTCTCGCCGGTGCGGTCGACTCCACCGCCCCGGTGCCGCCGGTCAGATCGTCCGATCGGTCAGGCACTGTCGATCGGTCAGGCACTGTCGATCGGTCAGGCACTGTCGATCGGTCGGGCCCTGTCGGTCGGGCCGCCGCTGAGCCCGGTGATCGGCCTCGGCGACCGGGGCAGCCGCCCGAGCACTGGCTGCGGGTGGTCACCGCCCACGCCCCCGGCCTGCTGCGGGACCTGGCCCTCGACCCACCGGCAGACGTCGTGTCCGGGCCGGCCCGGGCGTACCACCAGGGGTCGGACGGCGGCGGCCGGCCGGACGCGGATCGCGCCGGTCCCTCGGCCGGGGGCGGCGCGGACGGTCCGGAGCATCCGCCCGTGATGTCGGTCGGCGCAGCCGCCGGGCCCGCTCACCGACCCGGCACGACTGCTCATCCGGGAATGGCCGGCGACGCGGACCTGCGGTCCACCGAGCACTCGCCGACCTCCGGGCCGGCACCCGCCACCCACTCCCCCACGTCCTTTGCTCTGCTTCACCCCACGCATCACCCGCCGTCCGGTATCCGGACGTCGACCGGTGCGCCGATTGAAGCAGAGCAAAGGGACCACAGGGGAACATCCCGACTCGGTCCGGAGCCCCCCGGACCCGGCGGGCCGGGCGGGCCGGGCGGTCCGGGCGCGCCAGTCGGTCCGGGTGGGCCGGGCGGCATGGGTGGGCCGGGCGACGTCCGCCAACGGTGGCGCCGCGCGACGAGGGTCCGGGGAGCGGAAGAGGCGGCAACAGCCGCGACGGATACCCACGACGGGGCTGCGACGCCCGCACCGGATCGAGGCCCGGCCGAGCCGGCGTGGAGATCGGCGGGGACGGACCGGGGCACGACCAGGGCCCGGTTCCGCATCATTCCGCAGCGGCCCGGAGCAGCTCCGGCCACGGCGGGGCCCTCGCTTCCGGACTCCCCGGCGCCCACACCGGCCCCGCACACCGGCCCTGCGAGCCGGCAGGTCGAGGCAGCGGGCTGGCCCGCCGGACCAGCGGGCCAGCCCGCTGACGTGGCCGGCCCGCCTTCCGCCGGGCGGGACCGGTGGAACGCCGGGCCGCCGCCGACTACTGCGGAGCCGCGCCCGACCGGGGCCGTACCGGAGCACCGCGCGGTGCTCCGGTTGGTGGCCGAACACCAGCGGACAGCCGACATCCGCCTGCCGGGCGGGGACGGCTGGGCGGGACACCGGATCCGACCCGGCGACCGCCCCAACGGGCCTTTCAACGGCGATGGACGCTGGCCCGGCAGTGGGCTTCCCACCGGCGACGGACGCTGGCCCGTGGGCGCGGACCTGCGCTGGCCGGAACTGGAGTCGGCACAGCCGGCGCGGGGTGGGCGTACCGCGCCCGACCCGTGGCCGGCCCTGCCCGACGACCGGGCGCTGTGGACGGTGTCCGAGCCGGTCGGTGGCGACGAGCACCGGATGCGGCGGCTCGACGGCGAACAGGCAGGTGACTGATGCAACGGGTGGCCTTCCTCATCGACACCGGCGAACGGATCGACTGTCTGCTCAACCCGGAGACCGTGCAGGTGACCCGCCTCGCCGGGGTGCGTCAGCGGGGTGGCTCGGACGGCCAGCTCACCGGTGCCGGGCTGGCCGACGATCCGCTGCTGTTCACCGGCGGTGGGCGCACCGAACTCGTGCTGGACCTGCTCTTTGACATCGACTTCGCCGAGGGGCAGGTGCGGCCCACCGACGTCCGGGCGCTCACCCGACCACTGTGGATGCTGGCGGAGAACTCGGCTGTGGAACACGGCTGGCTCCGTCCACCGCTGGTGCGGATGGTCTGGGGCAAGACCTGGAACGTGCCCGGTGTGATCGTCGCCGTGGCGGAGCGCTTCGACGCGTTCACCGCCACCGGCTCGCCGCGCCGCTCGTGGCTGCGGCTCAAGCTGGTCCGGGTGGCGGAGGACGCCCGCCGCGCCGAGGAGGGCTTCGCCGAGGAACTGTCCGCCGCACAGACCCCCACCGTCGCCCCGGGCACGGCCGTGGTGGCCGCCGGCGACGGCACCGCCGACACCGACACGTCGGGCGTACGCTTCGATCTGCTCGCCCACGACGCGCTGGGCTCCCCGCTGCGTTGGCGGCTGCTGGCCGAGCACAACCGGATCACCGACCCGCTGGCCGTGCCCGCCGGCACCGCTCTCGCCGTACCGCCGCTGCCCGGCACCGGACCGGCGGCGACAGCATCCGCCACCTCTCCCGGGACCGGGTCGTGACCGCCGCCGCGCCCCGGGCGCTCACCGTGCTGCTCGACGGCAGATCGCTGCCCGACACGGTGGCCGGCCGGGTCACCTCGGTACGGGTGGCCGCCCGCCTGAACCGGCCCACCCAGTGCGAGGTGGCGCTGCGTACCAGCCCCGGCACCGCCGCACTGACGGGACCGGTGCACGTCGGCGCGAGCCTGGACGTCCGCCTCGACGGGCACCCCGAGGCACTGTTCACCGGAGAGGTCACCGCCGTCGAGGTCGAGTACGCCGCCGACGGCGCGGCCACGCTGCGGGTGCGCGGGTACGACCTGCTGCACCGGCTGCGCAAGCGGCAACGGATCCGGGTCTTCGAGTCGGTCACCGCCGCCGAGCTGGCCTCGGAACTCTGCGCCGACCTCGGGCTGCGCGTCGAGGCGGAGGTGGACGGGCCGCAGCTGGACCGCCTGCCGCACCACCGGCCCAGCGACCTGGATCTGCTGGTGGAGGTGGCCGGACGGGCCGGGCTGCACCTGAGCCTCGACGGTGACGTGCTGCGACTGGTCACGCTGGACGGCCACGGCGAAGCGATCCCCCTGGAGCTGGGCCGCGACGTGCACGGCCTGCGGTTGTCGGTGAACGCCGACAGCGCTGCCGGGGAGAGCGCGGCGCTGGGCTGGCACCCGCAGCGGGCCGAGGCGATCGCCCAGCGCGTCGGCAGCCCCCGCTGCGGGCGGCGCACCCCGGTGGATCCCGATCCGGCCGACGTCGGCGCCGACGGCACCCGTACCGCCCTGGACCAGCCGGGGCGCAGCGACGACGAGATCGCCGCGCTGGCCCAGGCCCGGCTCGACACCCGGGCCGCCGCCCTGGTCACCGCCGACGGCACGGCCGAGGGCAATCCCGCGCTACGGCCCGGCCGTCGGATCCGCCTGACCGGGGTGGCCGAGCCGGTGGCCGGCACGTACGTGCTGACGGAGGCGATCCACACCGTCGACGCGAACGGTCACCTGAGCCGCTTCTCCACAATGCCGCCACCAGCACCGCGTACCGGTTCGCCGGCACCGGCGGTGGTCACTCTCGGCACCGTCACCGACGTGACCGACCCGGACGGCCTGGGCCGGGTACGGGTGGAACTGCCCGCGTACGGCGACGCGGACGCCGGCTGGCTGGCGGTGCTGTGTCCGGGAGCCGGCCGGGGCAAGGGGCTTGTCGCGTTGCCCGATCCGCAGGACAGCGTGCTTGTGGTGCTGCCCGGTGGTGAGCCGGCCTCCGGAGTGGTGCTCGGCTCGCTGTTCGGCACCGTCGAGCCGTACGACACCGGGATCGACGACGGGCGGGCCCGGCGCTGGTCGCTGCGTACCGCCGGTGGTCAGCAGGTGGTCGTCGACGACGTGGCGCGCAGCCTGCGACTGAGCACCGACGCCGGCAGCTGGCTGGAACTGACCCCGCAGCTGGCCACCCTGCACGCCGCGACCGATCTGGTGCTGTCCGCGCCGGGTCGGGCGATGGTCGTCCGGGCCCGCAGCGTCGACTTCCTGCACGCCGAGACCGTCGAGGACCCGGAGACCGCGGCCGAACGGGCCCGGGTGCTCGCCCGCGCCCACCACGAAGGAGGCAGCTGATGCGCTGGATCCACCGCGACTCGGTGATCAGGTGCAGCCACGACGGCCGGGTCCGCAACCGGGCGTCCCAGGAATGGGTCACGGTGGCCGGCGTACCGGTGCTGGTCGCCGACGACCCGAAGGGCCGGGAGATCGTCGCGTGCCCGAACTACGGGACCACGGTCAAGCCGTGCACCGGCACCGAGGCGGTGCGGGCCGGCTACAGCGACTGGGTACGCGTCGGCGGCCGACGGGTCGTGCTGTCGCACCTGTCCGGGTTCACCAACGGCAGCCCACCGGGTCAGTTCACCTACCGGGTACGCGATCCCCGGCAGCGTTTCGTGGGGGCCGACAGGTGAGGGCGATCCGGTTCGTCGGTGCCGGCTTCGACCCGGGTCAGGGCGGTGGGCTCGGGTTGACCGCGGCCGGCGGCCTGGCGATGACCGACGGCGACGAGACGGTACGCCAGGCGTTGTTCCTGCTGCTGTCCACCACGCCGGGCGAGCGGCTGATGCGACCCGGGTACGGCTCACGCCTGCACCGGCTGGTCTTCGCGCCCAACGACGACACCACCGCCGGGTTGGCCATCCACTATGTCCGCGCCGCCATCGCGCGCTGGGAACCCCGGGTCGACGTGCTCGACGTCGACGCCGGACCTGATCCGGAC
This sequence comes from Micromonospora sp. NPDC049891, assembly GCF_040660295.1. Taxonomy (NCBI): domain Bacteria; kingdom Bacillati; phylum Actinomycetota; class Actinomycetes; order Micromonosporales; family Micromonosporaceae; genus Micromonospora; species Micromonospora sp. NPDC049891. Next base: position 6,535 of record NZ_JBFAML010000011.1, on the reverse strand, counting down.
GACCCGTGGCGTCTGGTGATCCGGCTGGACTACCGGATCCGGGCCAGCCTCACCCCCGGTCAGCTGGTCTTCTCGGTCGACCTGCTGCCCGCCGCCGACGACCCGTCCGCCGGGCCGACGACCGGTCCCGATGCCGACACCGAGGAGGCACGATGACGCTGCCCGTGCCGCACCTGGACGACCGGACCTTCCTTGAACTGGTCACCGAGGCCCGGGACCGGATCCGACAGTCCTGCCCCGGGTGGACCGACCTGTCCGCGCACGACCCCGGTGTCGCGCTGCTGGAGGCGTTCGCGCACCTCACCGAGGTGATGATCTACCGGCTGAACCAGTTGCCGGAAAAGGCGTACGTCTCCTTTCTCAACCTGCTCGGGGTGACCCGGCACCCACCGGCGGCGGCCTGGGCGGACGTCCGGTTCACCCGCACCGGCACGGACGAGGCGCTGCTGCGGATCCCGGCCGGCACCCGGGTGGCCGCCGCCCGGGGGGCCGACCCACGGCCGGTGGTCTTCGTCACCTGCGAGCCGGCGCTGCTCGCCGCCGGGCAGCGTGAGGTGACCGTCCGAATGCACCACTGCGAGCCGGTGGAGGCGGAACTGCTGGGTGTGGGTACCGGGCAGCCGGGGCAGGTGCTGCGCGCCGGACACGCGCCGCTGGCGCGTACCGCCGAACCGCTGGACCTGCTGCTCGGTGTCGAGGTGCCGGCCGGCTCGGTGGAGCTGGGCGCCGCGGCTCGGGAACACGACGGGCGCACCTTCGAGATCTGGCGGCCGGTGGACAGCTTCGCCGGCCTCGGCCCGCAGGACAAGGCGTACCTGGTGGACCGGTGCTCCGGCACTGTCACGTTCGCCCCGGCGCTGGACCTGCGTCCCGACGGCGGGACGCTGGCCTTCGGCGACGGGGCGGTGGCGGCGGTGCCACCGGCCGGGCGGCAGGTCCGGCTGTGGTACCGCGCGGGCGGTGGGCCGGCCGGCAACGTGGCCGCCGGCACCCTGACCAGCCTGCGTGACCCGCTGCCGGGGGTGAAGGTGGTCAACCCACTGCCGGCGGCCGGTGGGCGGGAGATGGAGGCGATGGAGTCGGTGCTGCTGCGCGGGCCGTACGCCTTCTTCGCCCAGCAGCGCGCGGTGACCGCCCGGGACTTCGAGGTGCTGGCCACCGCCTCCGGCGGGGTGAGCCGGGCCCGTGCCTTCACCCGGGCCGCCGTCTACAGCTTCGCCCGGCCCGGGGAGGTGGAGGTGGTACTGGTGCCGCACGTGCCCGACGACGCGCGGCCCGGCGGTCAACTGCCGGTGGCGGTGCTCCGCGACCACGAGGTGGAGGAGGTCCGGTTGCGGGTCGAGGCGGACCTGGAACGCCGCCGTTCGCTGGGCACCACCTGCCGGTCCACCTGGGCGCGGTACAAGGCGGTGTCGATCCGGGGCCGGGTGGTCGTCCGCCGGGAGGAGGACGTCGACGCGGTACGCCGGCGTATCCACGACCGCCTGCACCAGACGCTCAGCCCGCTGCCGACCACGCTCAACCCGACCGGCTGGGCGTTCGGCGAGCCGCTGCGCGCGTCGAACGTGTACCGCCTGCTGGAGCACGCCGAGCCGGGGGTGCGCTACGTCGAGTCGGTGCGCTTCGAGGTCGACGAGGCACCGGACAAGCAGGTGCGGACCCTCGCAGCCGACCAGTACCAGCCCCGCACCTGGTACGCCGGCAGCGGAGCGGTGCTGTTCCGCTCCACCAACGCGGGGGCCGGTTGGGAACCGGCGGGACGCTTCGACGGGGAGACCGTGCAGCGGGTGGTGCCGGCGCCCGCGCCGGTGCGACCGGGCATCGTGCCCCGGGCCGGTTCGGTGGCGGTGGCGACGGTACGCACCGGCGGCGGTTCCCGGGTGCACCTGAGCACCGACCTGGGCGAGACGTGGTCGCTGCTGGCGGACCTGGACTCGCGGATCGGTGACCTGGCCTGGATCGACCGGGACGGCGCGGGAGCGCTGCTGGTCGCCACCGACACCGGCCTGTACGAGGTGTCCCTGCTGCCGGGTGCGGTGCCGTTGCAGATCCTTGTCGATCCGGCCGACGCGGACCGGGGCTTCTACGCGGTGCGGGCGTTCGTCTCCGAGCGCGGTGCGGCCGGGGTGGCGGTGGCCGCCCAGGCCGGTTTCGGGGTGTACCTGTCCAACAACGCCGGCCGCCCCGGCAGCTTCGGCCACGTGGGACTGGCCAACGTCGACAACCGGGTGCTCGCCGTGCAGTACGACGGGCCGGCCACCCTGCTGTGGAGCGGTGCCGGTGAACCGGACCCGAACAAACCCGGCCAGGGCTGTTTCCGAGCCCGGCTGTTCGAGTCCGATGTGAAGTGGCAGGCGCTGTCGGCGGGCTGGCTCGGCGGCACCTGCCGGGACCTCGCCTTCAGCGGTTCGCTCGCGCTGGCCGCGACGCAGAGCGGCGGGGTGCTCCGGCTGGACACCCTCGCCGCCCAACCGCAGTGGACGTCGGTGTCGGTCAACTGCGGGCTGCCGCTACGCGACCGGACGCGGTTCATGCCGGTGGACGCGGTCGCCGCCACCGGCGCGACGGAGCGCCTGGTGCTGGCCGGCGGGGAACGTGGCGTGCACCGCAGTGACCAGGCGGTGGAGTGGTCGGCCAGCGCCAACCAGTCCACGGCCGACGTGGTGACCGTCCCGGACACCTGGCTGCTCTGCTCCGGCGAGCACGACATCGAGGTGGTGCGGCAGGATGCGACGAGCGGCAATTGAGCGGCTGCTGCCCGCGGCCTACCAGCGGGCAGCCGTGCCGGGCAGCGTGCTGTGGGCGCTGCTGGACGTGATGGAGGCGTTGCACGCCCCGGACGAGGCGGTGCTGGCCGAGGTCGACGCGCTCTTCGCGCCGTACCAGGCTCCGGCGCCGATGGTGGCGTACCTGGCCCGGTGGGTGGCGATGGACCACTTGGTCACCGCGCCCCGGCGGGACGTCCCCCTGCCGCTGCCGCTGAACCGGCTGCGCGATCTGGTGGCGCACGGCGCCGCACTCGCCGCCTGGCGGGGCACACCGGACGGTCTGCGGACCGCCCTGGAGCTGGCCACCGGGGTCACCGGCTTCGTCCTCGACGAGCCGGCCGAACGACCCTTCCACCTGGTCGTCCGGGTGCCCACGGACGCCGCCGACCAGCTGGCCCTGGTCGACCGCATCGTGGCGGCGGAGAAGCCGGCCGCCGTCACCGCCGAGATCACGGTCGAGGATGTGCCGTCCGAACGGGCGGTCGGCCGGGCCAGCGTGCCGTCGCCCACCGTCGGCCCGCCCGCTCCCGCCTCCCCCGTCACCGCTCCCGAGGAGCCGTCATGACCACCGAATGGACAGTCGTCGCCGCCGCCGAGCAGTTCACCCTGGACGTCCGCAACGCCGGTGAGCTGACCTTCACCGTCTCCAACCCGGGCGTCGCGCCGGACACCGTGGTGTTCGACGTGGCACCCGGCGAGGGCACGCAACGGTCGTGGTTCACCGTCACCGAGCCACAGCGGGTGGTACCGGGCCAGGGCTCCGTGTCGTTCCTGGTCCGCCTGGCCGTGCCGGCGGGTACGCCGCCCCGGCGCTACGACATGACCGGGTTCGCGTACTCGGCGAACACGGCGCCGGAGGAGAGTTCCCGCTCCAGCGGCCGGGTCACCTACGAGGTACGCGCGGTGGCGCCGCCGAAGCGTACGCCCTGGCCCTGGATCGCCGCGGCGGCGGCGTTGGTGCTCGTGGTCTCGGCGGTGGTGGTGTTCCTGGTGGCCCGCGACGACGAGCCACCACCGCAGGCGCAGGTGGTGACGGTCGAGGCGGAGACGCTTGTGACCGGGGCCCGGGTCGAGTCGCCGTCAGGTTCCGGGGCCACCGTGATGGTGCAGGAGAACTGCTGCGAGGTGACCTGGTCGCAGGACGCCCAGTTGTTCTTCCTCGGCCGTGCGGTGAACGACCGGGTGACCGTGACGATGGAGCTGCCGGCCGAGGCGACCTGGCAGTTCTCCGCCGTACTGACCACCTCGTTCGACTACGCCAACACGGTCTTCCTGATCGACGGCCGGCAGGTCGGCGACCCGTTCATCGGGTTCACCCCGACGGTGCGGATCACCGACTGGGTCGACGTGGGTCGGGTGCGGCTCGGCCCCGGTACGCATGAGATCACTCTGGTCGCGATCGGCAAGACGCAGAGCACGAACCGCTACTTCGCCGGCATCGACATGCTCCGGTTCACCGAGGTCGCACCGGACGACAGGCGATGACCGACAGTTCCGGTGTCGACGGTCCGGCACCGGTCCGGGACATGGACCAGGTGGTCGGCCGGCGGGAGGGTGAGCGGAGGACGACATGAGCGAGCGGCAGCGAGCGAATCATCAACTCAGCGCGGTGGTGCCTCATGACGGCACGCAGCGAAGCGGAGTGCCGACATGAGCGAGCGGCAGCGAGCGCATCATCAACTCAGCGCGGTGGTGCCTCATGACGGCACGCAGCGAAGCGGAGTGCCGACATGAGCGGGCAGCAGAAGGCGCTGCTGGCGACGCTGGGCGTACTGCTTGTGGTGCTGTTCGCGGTGGCGGTGGGCGCGGGTCGCGACGACCAGGGTGATCCGGCGGCCCGGCATCCGCTTGTCGACCTGCTGGGCCGGGCCGGCGGCGGGCGAAGCGTCGTCGATCCGGCCGGGGTGGACGCGGACTGCGCCGACGCCACCGGGCAGCTGGTCATCAACGGTCGCTGTGAGCTGCGGATCGCCGATCCGGGTGGGTTGCGCACCCTGGTGCTGCGCAGTCCGCAGGCGTTCAGGGTACGGGCCTCGGCTCCGGGTGACGCCGACTTCACCGTCACCGACGAGGTGGATCCGGCCGCCGACGGCAGCGGTGCCGTGGCCCGCGTCGCCGTCGATCGGGAAACCACGGTGCTTGTGAGTTGTCCGGTCGGGTGCCTCGTCACCATCGCGCGGGACTGAGGCGGGAGGTCGGGATGGGTGCGCTGCGCAAGCCGTTCCTGCTGTTGGCGATGCTGGCGTTGGTGCTGGCGGTCGGCGTGGAGGTGGGGGCCGGGCTGCTGCTGGGCGGCGGTGACGCCGGGGCGGAACTGGCCGGCAGCGCCGCCGACCTCGGTGTCGAGGTCGGTGACGTACGGGAGGTCAGCGAGCCGTCCGGCCGTGGTACCGGCTACCTGGCGCTTGTCGACGCGGCGGCGCTCTGGACGACCGGGTTGTTCTGTCTGGGCCTGGTGCTGCCGGACCGGCTGCACGGCCGGATCCAGGGCGTCGCCACCCTGATCTTCTCCATCGTCCTGATCATCGTGGCCCTGCTGGCGCTGGTGTTCGCGTTCATCGAGCTGACGATCATGGTGTCGTTGTTCCTGGCCCCACCGTTCGGCACGCTGGCGTACCTGGCGCTGTGGGGGTTCTTCCCGGTCGGTGACGCCGCGGTGCTGCTCGGCCTGGCGCTGCTGCTCAAGCTCGCCTGGGCCGGGCTGCTGATCGTGGCCCAACCCAAGTTCCTGCAGAACAAGGGCCTGGTCCTGCTGATCCTGACCAGCCTGCTCTGCACTGTGGTGCTGGAGTTCCTGCATCACCTGGTGCCGGTGATCCTGGTGAGCATCCTCGACTCGCTGGGCGCCCTCGTCTTCGCGGTCATCGCGCTCGTCTGGGCGCTGGTCCTGCTGATCGGCGCGATCCCGGCGATCGTCAAGGCGGTACGGGCCACCGCCGCCCTTCGTGCCGAACCGGACCCGCACGGTTGACGCGGTGTCCCGTACCGCTCCCGGCCGCGTCGGGCACCGCCGACATCCTGGACACCAACGTTGGCGTGGGCCGGATATGGTTGCCCTGTGATCGGGCTCGGCGTGCTCTGGTACCTCGTCGGCGTGTTGGCCGACGCCGGTGCCGCCAGCATGCTCTCCGGCACGGCGGCGGTGACCGGCGTACTGCTGACCGCCCTGCTCGCCGCCGCGGTCCTGCTCCCGGGGGCGATGGCCGATCCCGATCTGCGGATCACCCGTCGGATGCTGCGAGAGCGCTCCGGCCGCATGGGGGTCCCCCGACACCGCGATCCGGACGCTGCCGGCCGGGCCCGCCCCAGAGCACCGACCGCCGCGATCCTCGCGGTCGCCTGAGCCTCACCTCACCTCACCCATCTCTGCCGCTCGTCGGCGACCGCTGGTGACAGTTCCTGCTCACTTCAGTCGTAGTCGCATCTCGAGGGGTGTTCCATGTCCATGATCTACCACGCCATCTCCGCGATCCTGCTGTTCTGGCACACCGCCTGGCAGCGGCTGCTCGGCGACGCGTCCGCGCTCGGCACCACCTGGTCGTGGGTGCTGGGCATCGTCTTCCTGGTGCTCACCGTCCGGATCATCCTGTTTCCGGTCTTCGTCAAGCAGATCCGGTCGCAGCGGGCCATGCAGGCGTTGCAGCCGAGGATCGCCGAACTCCAGGCCAGGCACCGCGACGACCGCGAGACCCTGCAGAAGGAACTCGTCGAGCTCTACCGGGTGGAGAAGGCCAACCCGCTGATGGGCTGCCTGCCGATGCTGGTGC